>CAZJWT010000137.1:0-3098 GCA_964550005.1 uncultured Clostridia bacterium
CATTGGTAACCGGATCGAAACTCCCTGGATAAATAGCAATTCTCTTCTTTCTCATATTAACGCTCCTTCCTGACTACAAATGTCATTGCGAGGCGAAGCCGTGGCAATCGACGAAGTCGTTGCGAGCCCCGAAGGGGCGTGGTCCCGATGAATCGGGACGAGGGCAGATACCCCCTCCTCTCCTCCTCCCCCCTTGAGGGAGTGGAGGCCCCCGGAAATAAGGTGGGGGGTAAATTGGCCCGTGGTCCCGATGAATCGGGACTTCACGGAGTTTACCCTGAGCAGTATGTTGAGATTCTTCCCCTTCACTCCGTTCAGGGTCAGAATGACAGAGGGCGAAAGGTTCGCAATGACATTTCTGTGTAATCAGCTTCTTAATCTGTGGAATCAGAGATTTCTTGGTTTTTAGAAATCTGTTCGAAATGGAGAAGAGAGTGGAGATATAATGGCTCATCGGGTAGCATTGGTAAGATGTGAAAGTTACGACCTTTCGGTTTTAGAAAAATCTTTAAACAAATTATTAGGTTTGCTTGGTGGAATCGGCGAGTTTGTCAAAAGGGGAGAGAGAGTTCTAATCAAAATAAACCTTCTTTCGGGTAGGCCCCCGGAAAGAGCAGTAACCACTCATCCCAACTTAGTCGAGGCCATTGTCAATTTAGTTAAAGAAGCTGGAGGGATTCCAGCAATTGGAGACAGTCCTGGGCAGAGAGTAACTTTTACAGGCTTAGTCAGAGCATATCGAACTGCAGGACTCGAAGAAGTCAGCCACAAGACAGGCGCTCCCCTTCTATCCTTTGAGGATGGTGTTATGGAAGTGGAGAATAGTAAAGGATGTCTCTATAAAAAGTTTACGCTTACCAAACGAATAAAAGATTTTGATGTAATAATCTCGGTTCCAAAATTAAAGACTCACCCCTTAACTTACATTACGGCCGCGGTGAAGAATAATTTTGGTTTCATCCCGGGACTGAGAAAGACTGAGTTCCACTTGAAATTGACTGACAGAGAATTGTTTTCGGAAATGCTTGTCGACCTTTTAGCCACTATAAAAGTTAACCTGGTAATTCTGGATGGAATTGTGGCAATGGAAGGAAATGGCCCATCCAGTGGGGACGCTCGGAAGGTAGGAGCAATTCTCGCCAGCAAAAATCCCGTGGCTTTGGATTCTGTTGCCAGCCAGCTCATCGGCTATACAAATCCACTGGATATTCCTACCAACCGAATAGCTGTGGAAAGAGGGTTTTTTCGGCCTGAAGATATGGAAATTCTGGGGGAAAGAATTCAGGATTTACAAGTAAAAGATTTCAAACGAATTCCACAAGATGTTTCCCAGAAAATTCCCAAATTTCTGCTGAAGTGGTTAAAAGGTTTTCTCTCACCAAAACCTAAAATAGTAGACAAACTTTGTGACCGTTGCCACGATTGCTTGGAAAGCTGCCCAGTTAAATGCGTGGAGAAGAATAGAAACGGTAGATTTTCGATTCATTATTCAAATTGTATTAGATGTTTCTGTTGTCAAGAGTTCTGTCCCCAAGGAGCCATAATAACAGAAAGGCATTGGCTGGTAAAATTATTTGCTGGATAAAAAGATTGGTTTGACTTTTTAGTTAAAATAGGGTAAAGTGAAAGACAAAATGCACAAGAAAGGATTAAATAAAATGGATCTCATCGTGACTCATGTTGGTGCAGATTTTGATGCTTTGGCTTCTCTTGTGGCAGCGAAAAAAATATATCCTAAAGCTTCAGTTGTTTTACCCGGCTCGCCTGATAAGGATGTGAGAGAATATTTGTACAGAAACCCCCATTTGATAGAGCTCAAGCGAGAGAAAGAGGTCGATTTTAAGAAAGTTAAAAGACTTATACTTGTAGATACGCGTCTTGCTAAAAGAGTTGGAGAGGCAAAGAATGCTCTTAACAATCCTGGATTAATTCTTCACTTCTATGACCACCACCCCCATGCCAAAGGCGACCTCACTGGAGCGGTTGATATCGGAGGAGATTATGGAGCCACTACCACTATTCTAGTAGAACTCATAAGGAAGAGAAGGATCAAAATTTCTCCGGAAGAGGCAACCCTTCTTGCTTTGGGAATTTATGAGGATACAGGATCTTTTACATTTCCTTCCACCACCCCTTCAGATTTAAAAGCAGCCTCTTTTCTAATGACCAGGGGAGCAAATTTGAACGTCCTTTCTGACTTTATGCACAGGGAATTAACTAAGAACCAAGTTGAATTATTAAATAGACTTCTTCGATTGGAGAAGAGAATTGAGATTAACGGAATAGAAATTGCCATTATTAAGTTGAAATCTTCAGACTATATCGCTGACCTGACGGCGACTGTGCATAGATTACGCGATATCGAAAATCTGGATACCATTTTCGTATTGTTGGAAACGAAAGGAAAAATTCGCATGGTTGCCCGTAGTAGAATTAAGACTGTGGATGTGGGTGAAGTTGCTCAGGCTTTGGGAGGAGGTGGCCATGCTACTGCAGCCTCGGCCGCAATAAAAGGAATAGAGCTTCGAGAAGCAGAAAAAAAATTGATAGAAGTCCTGAAGACCAAAATCGCATCCAAAATCATACCTGATAAAAGACTCTTCTCTAAGAAAAATGTAGCCCCGCTTTTGAAGAGGCACCTTCCTTCAAGAATAGCGAGTTTACTTGGGGAAGTGGGTAGAATAGCTGAACAGAAGAGGTTCAAAGTCTTTTTGGTTGGCGGCTTCGTGCGGGACCTTTTGCTTGGCGTAAAAAACTTTGATATAGATTTAGTTGTTGAGGGAGATGGTATATCCTTTGCGCGATCTCTGGTGGAAAGACTGGGAGGAAAGGTCACTGCCCACAAGAGATTTGCGACAGCGGTGGCTATTTTGCGAGATGGAATTAAGATAGATATTGCCACCGCGAGGAAGGAATTTTACGAATTTCCAGCTGCCTTGCCCACTATAGAGAAAAGTTCGGTGAGGGAAGATCTATATCGGCGAGACTTTACCATTAATGCTATGGCTGTAAGATTAAATCCTAAGCGATACGGGGAATTAGTCGATTTCTTCGGTGGATGGGAAGATTTGAAAGGGAGGGTAGTTAGGGTTTTACAT
>CAZJWT010000138.1:0-3048 GCA_964550005.1 uncultured Clostridia bacterium
ATTAACTTTTAAACTTTTTGAATCAATATTGACTCTTTCTATTGCTCCCGGCGCTGCCCTCATGCCGTGTTTAATGTGAGCTCCTTCAAAAGCAGGCCCTGAGGCGCAGGAGCAAGAAACGATTCTTCCTTTCGTTTTCAAAGCTATTTCGGTATTCGTTCCGATATCTATGGCTATCAGGTTCCCTTCTTTCCTTTTGACTCCTGAGGCTATCAACATACCCAAATGGTCAGAACCGACAAATCCTGCAATAGCAGGAGGAAGATATAGGTATCCTCCTTCGCATATCTCTAAACCGATGTCTCTTGCTTTTATTTCCAGCGCCTCATTTGTGGCCATCAAGAACGGTGCCAGTCCCAGCTGCTTTACAGGAAAACCTAAGAAGATGTGGTGCATAGCAGTATTGCCAACGAGAGTCGCTTCCAGAATGTCTCCAGATTTTACCTTACTTTCTCTACAGACTTTCTTTATTGAAAGATTTATAGCTTTTATGACCTTGTTTTTTAGCTTTTTCAAATTAGCTCTGCTATTTCCTGCATAATGAATTCTCGAAAGGACATCTTCACCATAGGCAATCTGGGGATTTACTATTCCGTGAATATTTATAGATTCACCTGTTAGCAAATCGACTAAGTAGAAGGCTATCTTGGTCGTGCCCAGATCAATTGCTATACCAAAGCTCTCCTTTGTTCTGTTTCCAGGTTCAACTCCGATTATTTCGCTTCCTCTCACAATGACAGTAATTGACCAATCAGAGTCTCTCAATGTGGGCCCCATAGTGTTTAACACTTTAAAGTCAATATTGTTAACTTTGACACCACATTCTCTGTCCAGTTCTTCTTTAATCCTCCGGAAATCAGGCCTTACATCCGAGAGAGTTGCTTTGGGGAGTTCGAGGAAGAACTTCCTCGCAGGAGGAAAGGGCTTGACTTCCATCTCCTTTCCAGAAATCTCTAATTTTTGCTCTTCGGTTATAGATGAAAGCGGGATATACACCTCTGTATCCTCGCTTACGGTTGTACGGCAAGCAAGCCTGTAACCTTCGGCTATCTCATCTTGAGTGAGAAGATTCCTTTCTATTACCGTAGCCTCATTAGCTGGGTTGACTATCACTTTACACTTCCCACATTTACCTTTACCTCCACAAACGGACTTTAAACCTAAACCAGCCTCCCTCGCCATATTCAAAAGGAGCCGGGGACTACTTTCGATTACTCTTTTACCAATTGGACTGAACTTTACCGTAAACTCCATCCCTTTATCTCTTTTGCATTCCTCAGAGGTCATCGGGAATTCCCTTCCATGGCACCTCGCCCGATTTCATCGGGCACTCCAAAAATTTTTACATCCGTCGCTGTAGCAGCAAAGCGTAAGCTTTGCCTCCTGTAGGGGACGGACGCAGTCTATGCCGATGTTTCGGCATGCCGTCCCTTCATTGGGCGACCACGGAGTGTCGCCCCTACATTAGCAGAGCTATCGCTCTGCCGCTACAATATTTAAAAGATAATAATATGGACTCCTTGCGAATCCGCGTAGGGGCCGACTTTGGTCGGCCTGAACTTCCTTTTCGGGAGGACTCCAGCTTTTAATCCTTTTCGGCTTTTACTTTTTCCCTGTAGTATTTCAAGTATCTCCTGCCATGGGAATCTCTTCCTGTCAGAAAATCGGAGGCAAGGATAGTCTCAACCACTCCTTCGATTGTGGGGTCGACAATAACCGCATTTAGCCCTTGAGAAATAACCTGTGATAGAAAAGACAAATTGATGATTTTCCTATCGGGCATACCAAAACTTATGTTGCTGACTCCTAAGATTGTTGCTACACCGAGATCTCTGGAAACCCTTCTTAAAGTTTCCAGAGTTACAACTCCCGAATTTGCCTCTGCAGCTTGGGCTAAGCATAGACAGTCTATCACAATGTCCTCTCTCGGAATGCCATAAGATTCAGCAGCCTCGGTTATGCGTTTTGCCACATCGAATCTCTTATCCGCTGTTTTGGGAATGCCACTATCCTCCATAGTGAGTCCAACTACAGAAGCCCCGAACTTCTTCACCAGGGGCAGAATAGACTTTAACGACTTTTCCTGACCCGTCACCGAATTTACCAGAGCTTTATAGGGATAGACCTCCAGTGCTTTTTTTAACGCTTCTGGATTGGATGAATCGATGCAAACAGGGAGGCTTGAGACCTCGAGGACTTTCAAAACCGCCTTCGGCAAGAGGACAGTCTCATCAACAACAGATGCCGCCACATTTACATCGAGAATATCTGCTCCTGCCTCCTTTTGAGAAATCGCTTCCTGGACAAGAACATCGAACTTACCTTTCGAAAGGTCATGAGCAAGTCTCTTCTTTCCTGTAGGATTTATCCTCTCCCCAATTATAACCGTAGGAAGACCTTCGCCGAATTCTACTTTTCTATCCTTAGAGGTAACAATTGTTGCCATTTCTACCCCACAATCTAATAACTTTCCACCTCTTCTCCCTCTCCCCAATTACCCCCTCTTCTCCTCCTCCCCCCTTGAGGGGGAGGAAAAAAGGTGGGGGGTTAACAGAGAGATAAAGGGTGAGGTGGAAGATTTGATAATTGCATAAAAAAGGGACTCCGGAACAGAAAAAATCATAAACGGCCGGAGCCCCTCACAGACTAATCACTAACTTTTGAAAAACTTAGGTTAAGTTTACGCTCTTAAGCCAATTCCTTACTTTTTAGCAGGCTGGGCAAGAGTAGGTTTACCAACTAAACCGTTGGTAAGTTCTACGGTTACCAAAGCTACAAGCATTCCCAGCACCAGAGCGGTGGCTAAGCCAAAAGGACGCTGACCTCCTGTGCCAAAAGTAGTGGCAACCGTACCGAACATCATCGGGCAAACGTTCAGCCATGTAGAATTTGCAACCCAAACCAGATGTAGCAGCAGAAACGGAGCACATATTACGCCAATCCATAAGTTACTTGTCATCGATGCAGAGACGTTCCATCCCAAAAGGCCCGATACCCATTCTCCGCCACGAAGAAAAAGATATGCCCAGAAGAATCCCGCAAGCATGC
>CAZJWT010000139.1:0-3036 GCA_964550005.1 uncultured Clostridia bacterium
GGAAGGAGAGGCAATACACCTACTTGAGAAGGAGAAAAGAGTTCATGTGGAGGGTAATGCCAGGGTAGAGCATCGGGAGATGACTGGTACAGGTAAGCTTCTTGACTACGAGGATGAAACAAAAAAAATTGTTCTATCCGGAAACTCTCCCCATATTTACCAGGATAACGAACAAGTCAGGGGTGATTACTCGGCAGAACTCATTACTATATTTATAGATGAAAATAGAGTCACTATGGAAGGAAAGGTAAAGGCATCTATCTACCTCAAAAGAAAATAGGGACAGCGACCATTTTTCAAATTTCAAATTACGTCCATAAAGCCCTACACTACAGGATATTTCATCAAATATTTTAATTGAGTGACGAAAAAATGAGCTTATTAGCACGTGGCCTGGTTAAAACATATTCGCATCGCAAGATTGTTGATGATGTAGAGATAGAGATAAACCCAGGTGAGATTGTTGGTTTGCTTGGTCCAAATGGGGCCGGTAAAACAACCACCTTTTATATGATTGTGGGTCTCCTTCGTCCCGACGAAGGCAGTATATTTTTGGACGGGAGGGACGTAACAGAATTCCCGATGTATAAGCGGGCCAGGCAAGGGATTGGCTATCTATCCCAGGAACCCTCCATATTCAGGCGACTCACGGTCAGGGAGAACATATGGGCTATTTTGGAGACAACCAAACTGACTCAGTCCGAGAAGAGAGAGAAATTGAAAAGTTTACTTCGAGAATTGGGAGTAGAGCATTTAGCACAAAATAAGGCCTGTTTACTATCTGGTGGAGAAAAGAGAAGGGTAGAGATTTCTAGAGCCCTGGTAACCACTCCTCAGTACATTCTTTTAGACGAGCCCTTTGTAGGCATTGATCCCATAACCACTGTTGAGATTCAACAGATTGTCGCGCGGCTCAAAAATAACGGGTTGGGAGTGCTGGTTACAGACCATAATGTCAGGGAGACGTTGGAGATTATCGATAGAGCCTATATTATGTATGAGGGAAAGATTCTGCTCTCGGGAACTGCCAAAGAGTTATTGGAGTCAGAAGAGGCACGCAAAGTTTACTTGGGCAGAAAATTCAGGATGTAAAAACTAAGTTCTAGTTCGTAGCTAATTAGTTCGTAGTTCATAGCAATAATCGAGGTGACTATGAACCAGGTCGAAGAAAAACGATAGTTTTTCAGAGACCTTAATTTGACAAAATTGTTGAAATGTGATTTAATTATACGAAAAAAACAGAGGAAAGGCTATTTTACATAGGAGGCAAGAATTATGAAGATTATGGGGTTTCTTTGCAAAGATGCCATTGAGGTGAGTTTGCAAGCGACTAAAAAGAAAGAAGTGCTGAAAGAATTAGTTGATAAATTAGTAACTGCAAATAGCATAAAAGAGGATGCAAAGGAAAAAATACTTCAGGCTCTATTTGAAAGAGAAAAATTGGGTTCCACTGGAATTGGGCAGGGAGTAGCAATTCCCCATGCTAAAACAGATAAAATAACAGAAATTGTTTGTGCATTTGGGACATCCAGAAATGGAGTAGAATTTGATGCTTTGGATGGAGAAAAGGTATACATAATTTTTCTCTTAATCGCTCCACAAGACTCAGCAGGGATGCATCTGAAAGTCTTGGCGAAGATATCTCGGCTTCTTAAGGACAAGTTCTTTCGGCAGGCGTTACGGGAAGCAAGGACCCCTGGTGACGTAATTAAGATTATCAAGGAAGAGGATACATATTAGCGTAGGGGCGAGCTTGCTCGCCCAATGAAGTCGCGTAGGGCGACCCTTGTGGTCGTCCGAAGAACAGTTTGGTAAGGGGTGACTTCAGAAATGGCAGAGATTCTGGTTAAAGAATTACTTAAAGAGAAAGATGCACACTTAGATTTGCATGTTGTGGCTGGAAAGGAAGGTTTAAATCGGAAAATAACCAGCTGGGAAGTTCATCGTCTTGGTCTTGCGTTATCTGGCGAGGTGGATATTTTACCTTCCGGTCAACTTCAGATTTTAGGTCGGGAAGAGCTAGATTACCTTAAAGAGTTAGATTCGAAAGAAAAAGCAACTGTATTACGAGGAATCTTCTCAAAGGGAATTCCGTGTTTTATCGTTACCGGTAATTTTGACCCTCCTCAAGGATTCATAAAAATAGCACAGAAAGCGAAAATCCCCATCTTGAGAACTCCGATTTCCACTTCTACATTTGTAAATCTCCTTTCCCCTTTTTTAGAGGATAAACTTACGCTAACCACATCCATTCAAGGAGTAATGGTCGAAGTTTACGGTCTGGGGATTTTGATATTAGGAGTAACTGGCATTGGCAAAAGCGAGTGCGCCCTGGAACTTATCAATAGAGGACATCGTTTGATTGCTGGAGAGGTGGTCGGAATCAAACAGCGTGGGGGCAACATTCTTCGTGGGGGCAACATTCTTATTGGCTTTGCCAAAGAACCGATCCGCTACTATTTGGAAGTTCAAGGACTGGGAATAATAGATGTTCAAAAATTGTTTGGAGCAAGTGCAGTTAGAAATTCGGCAAAGATTGATTTGGTAATTAAACTCGAAGAGTGGGACAAAATCAGGGAGTATGAACTACTCGGTTTCGACCAGAAGTATACAACGATTCTGGAAGTTAAAGTTCCGGAATTGGTAATCCCGATTCGTCCTGGAAGAAACATGGCGATTATTATTGAGGTAGCAGCTATGAATCATCGCCTAAGGAAAGAGGGATATTCGGCAATTAGTGAGTTGGACAGGGAAGTAATAAAAATCATCCAGCAAAAGAGAGAAAGGAAGTAGCTCGGGATTTGGCTTCGCTATAGAATTTTTTGGTCTTTGACCACCACCAAAAATATCAGGCCGCGTAGGGGCGACCTTTATGGTCGCCCTCAGGATGAAAGGATAGTTTTCGGAGTCGCTCAGTTAGAACCTCGCTCTAATTCCGCCAGCGCTCACGTGAAACCTGGCGGAATTGAAGCTCCTGTAACTATCCCTTCATCCCTGGGGAAATAGAGGTGGGGATAGTTTTCGGAGTCGCTCGGT
>CAZJWT010000140.1:0-3034 GCA_964550005.1 uncultured Clostridia bacterium
TAACGGACTCCACAAAGACCGCATAGATGCGAGTTTCTAGATAGTGAAGTAATACCTTTTCCAAAACGGATCTTCTACTTGGCTCAAAGAAATAGCCAATAGGGATATCTTGAGCCCATGCTTCTTTAAATGGAATCACCCTCTCCTCTATCACAATCTGTTGGAGCACAGATTTAAATCGATGGTAGAAGAAGTAAAGGACATCAAACGTTCCCGCGAGGTAGTCACCTATGAGATTCTTGGTGAATGAGCTAATCCATTCATAATCGAGTTTACTAGGAACTTCTCTAAACTCCTGCCTAATAGTTACCGGCCTTCGCTTAAAATAATCACATCCTTTTTTCCCTACAATAGTTAAAGAGACGACCTCAAATCTAGATTGATTCTGCGCAATGAAATGTTCAACCTGCTGGCAAATAGCAAGATTGAATCCTCCACAAAGACCTCTATCTGGGGTAATCACCACTACTTCAAGTCTCCGAGCCTCCCTCGAGGAAAGCAGTGGATGAGCTATAGGATCTGTTCGGCTCAGGAGCCGTTCTACTATTCCTGTCATCTTCTCGACATAGGTTCGCCACTGCATAACACTTTCCTGGGTTCGTCTCAGTCTGGCAGCAGCTACCATCTGCATAGCCCTAGTAACCTTCCGTGTCTTGCGGACAGAGGAAATTCTCCCCTTTATGTCTCTGAGCCTTGCCATAGTTACTACCTTATCTTATGAGGGCTTGAAAAAAGAGTTAAACTTTACCAAAGCTTGGTCTATCTTATTTTGCAGGGATGAGTCCACTTCCTTTTTCTGTTTCAATTCTTGCTCTAGAGTGGGAAACTGTTCATCTAAAAAAGCGTATAGTTCTTCCTCATACCGCCTCAATGAATACTCGGGAAGGTTATCCAAATAGCCATGAGTTCCTGCATAGATAATCACAATCTGTTTCTCTACCGGAAGTGGTTTATATTGTGGTTGCTTCAAAATTTCAACTAACCTACTTCCCTTAGCCAATTGAGCTTTAGTGGCTTTGTCAAGGTCGCTTCCAAACTGGGCAAAGGCTTCCATCTCTCGGTACTGTGCCAGGTCTAGTCTGAGCGTTCCCGCCACCTGACGCATGGCTTTTATCTGGGCATTTGCGCCAACTCGAGAAACTGAAAGCCCCACATTGATAGCCGGTCTTATTCCTGAATAGAAGAGCCCTGGTTCTAAATAGATCTGCCCATCGGTAATGGAGATTACATTGGTCGGAATGTAGGCAGAGACATCTCCTGCCTGAGTTTCAATGATAGGCAAGGAGGTAAGCGATCCGCCTCCTAAGTTGTCATTTAACTTAGCTGCTCTCTCCAGAAGGCGGGAATGAAGGTAAAATATATCCCCTGGGTAAGCCTCCCTCCCTGGCGGTCTGCGAAGAAGAAGTGAAATCTGTCGATAGGCAACGGCATGCTTCGAGAGGTCGTCATAGATGGTAAGTGCATGTCGTCCTGTATCACGAAAATACTCTCCTATGGCACAACCCGCATAGGGGGCCATATACTGAAGAGGTGCTGGTTCACTGGCGGTAGCTGCCACCACGGTGGTGTAGTTCATTGCACCAAATTGCTCCAAAGTATCCACTACCCTCGCCACCGTAGATCGCCTTTGGCCGATGGCCACATAGATACAAAATATGTCTCCCCCTTTTTGATTAATAATAGTATCAACAGTAATAGCCGTCTTACCTGTATGTCGATCTCCTATTATCAACTCTCTTTGACCTCGGCCTATAGGAACCATCGAATCAATAGCCTTCAATCCCGTTTGCAGGGCTTCCTTAACCGGGAGCCTGCGGACTACCCCGGGAGCTTTCCTTTCCAAAGGCCCATAGCGTTTTGCCAGAATAGGACCTTTTCCATCGATGGGCTGTCCTATTGCGTTCACAACCCTCCCCATCAGTTCTTCTCCCACGGGAACTTGCGCAATGCGGTGGGTTCTCTTCACCAGGTCACCTTCTTTAATTAAGGTGTCTTCTCCGAGAAGGGCAGCTCCCACATTGTCTTCCTCAAGGTTGAGAACGACTCCAAAAAGATTTTTCGGAAACTCTAGCAGTTCTCCGGCCATCACTTTCTCAAGACCATAAATCCGGACAATACCGTCTCCCACAGAAATAACTGTTCCTGTCTCGTTTATCTCAATCTGTCTCTCATGCCCTTCAATCTGCTTGCGAATTATTTGGCTAATCTCATCTGCTTTTAATTCTGCCATTACTCACTTCTCCTCAAGGTTTCCGCTATCTGGCTGAATTGAGTACGAATAGAATTGTCAATAAGGACATTATTAATGGTAATTACAATTCCGCCTAGTATCTTCTTATCAACCTTGTTTTCGAGAATAACTTTCTTACCCACGCTTTCCTGCAAACTTTCTTTCAGTTCATCCATCTGCCCGTAATCGATGGGGAGAAACGAATAAACATACGCTCGGACTTTCCCCTCCCTCTCATTGATAATGTTCTGAGCATGTTGGATAATTAATGGTAGCACTGGCAGGCGATCCCGCTTAACTAATAGGATGAGGAAACTGATCACCTCTTTAGATAGGCCACTCTGTTTAAAAATTCTCTCTAGCAATTCCCTTTTCGCGGAAACAGAAAAGGATAAATTTAAAAGGGAAGCTTTTAGCGTGGGAACCCTTTGAATCATCTCTTGGGCTTCTGCCAACTCATTGACATATTGCTGACACTTTCCCCGGTCGATACCACTATCCATAAGTGCCCGAGCATATCGTCTCGCAGCAATCCAGCTCATAGTCTCACACCCCTGAGTCTGATGAGCATCTCATCAACTGCCTTTTTTTGGTCTTTTTGGCTGTAACACTTCCTTATCGACTCTTTGGCAATCCGCATAGAGTCAAGAATGATCTCCTGTTTAAGAAGATCTCGAGCAATCTTAATTTCTTGAAGGGTGATCGTTCGTGCAAGATTAGTAATCCTCTGCGCCGCTTCCTCAGCTTCTCGAATGATTCGGTCCCTTTCTCTGACCCCCTCTTCTTGAAATCTCCTTAGCATCG
>CAZJWT010000141.1:0-3025 GCA_964550005.1 uncultured Clostridia bacterium
TCTTGAGGAATAAGAATTTGAATCATACCGGCTACTATAAACGCAAGAATTACTAGAGGAAGAATCTGGATTGTCATTTCCATTGCTGATTTCAATCCTAAAACATGTTCTCCCGCTCCTCTATAATAGCCGATGAACACAAGAATAATGGCGAGAAGACCCATTATAACCGTAGCGATTACCATTCGCACTACCTCCATAACGACCATTGAAGCGGAATTAAATGTCTTCTGTTCCTACCCCTAGACAATGCCAATGCAGAAGCTGATGAAATGAAAACTTCATCGCTCTCTAAATCCTCCTCTTATATCTCTTCATTAATAGTGAATTACTGACTACGGAAACAGAGCTAAAAGACATAGCTGCGCCAGCAATAATGGGATTCAAAAGAAACCCAGTAAATGGATAAAGCAAACCTGCAGCCACAGGAATAGTCACACTATTGTAAAAGAATGCCCAGAATAGATTCTGTCTTATCTTCTTCATAGTATATCTTGATAAATCGATAGCCATTACTACATCTCTAAGGTCGTCTTTAATAAGTACTATGTCTCCGGATTCAATGGCCACATCGGTTCCTGTGCCAATGGCAATACCAATGTCAGCCTGAGTAAGCGCAGGAGCATCGTTTATGCCATCACCAACCATGGCCACCCTCAAACCTTTCTCCTGAAGCTTCTTTATCTCATTAGCTTTATCTTGTGGCAAAACTTCTGCCAGAACTTTCTCTATCCCTAATTGTCTGGCTATGGCTTGACCCGTCCTTCTGTTATCTCCCGTTATCATAATCACTTCTTTGCCCAATCTCTTTAATGCCTTGATTGCCTCTTTTGCATATTCTTTTAAAGTATCAGCCACAGCCACTATTCCCACAACTGAATTGTCAGAGGCGACAATCATCGCAGTTTTACCCTGCGCTTCCAAGTCTTTAAGAATTTTGTCCCCTTTTGACAGGTCTATATTTCTCTCCTCCATTAACTTCCTGTTTCCCAGTAGAATCATTCTATTGTGGTATCTCGCACTGACTCCTCTTCCGGTTATAGACTCAAAAACTTCCGGCTCAGGGATATCTATTCCTCTCGCTCTTGCACCCTCAATAATTGCTTCCCCCAAAGGATGCTCCGAATTCCTTTCGGCTATTGCCGCAAATCTCAATATCTCGTTTTCACTCATTGTATCCAGCTTGATGACATCGGTTAATTGGGGTTTACCCCTGGTGAGAGTCCCGGTTTTGTCAAATAATACTGCATCTATCTTACTAGCTAACTGAAGTGACCCCGCATTCTTAATCAATATTCCATTTTGTGCACCAATGCCTGTTCCTACCATAACTGCTGTGGGCGTGGCTAAACCTAAAGCACAGGGACAGGCAATAATCAAGACAGCGATAGCGACACTCAAGGCAAAGAGGAAACCCTGCCCAACCAAAAGCCAGACGGTAAAGGCAATTATTCCAATCAGAACCACCACTGGAACAAAATAAGCAGAAATCTTATCTGCCAACTCCTCAACAGGCGCTTTGGAGCCTTGCGCTTCCTCAACAAGTCTTATGATCTGGGCTAAAGCTGTATCCTTACCTACTTTTTTGGCTACAAACTTAAAAGAACCTGTCTTGTTAATTGTGGCACCGATTACTTCCTCACCTGGCGTCTTCTCCACCGGAATGCTTTCACCTGTAACCATAGATTCATCCACACTGGAATGTCCTTCAACTACTTTTCCATCTACAGGGATTTTCTGTCCCGGTTTCACCAGAACAACATCACCGACAATGACTTCCTCCACTGGAATCTCTTTCTCTTGCCCATTTCTGAGGACAATGGCGTTTCTGGGCTGCAACCCCAAAAGCTTCTTGATAGCTTCCGAAGTCTTTCCCTTGGTAATTGCTTCCAGCCATTTCCCGAGAAGAATGAAGGCGATAAGAATTCCAGCTACTTCATAATAGAGATTTTCCATCCCATATTTGGGACTACCCGTCCACATCGCTATAGATACAAAGAGACTGTAAACATACGCTGCACCCGTTCCCAAAGCAACCAGGGTATCCATATTGGCAGTTCTGGTCTTGATAACTGAACTAAAACCTTTGGTATAAAATTGATAGCCTGCTATTATGATAGGAGTGGTAAGAAGAAATTGAATGAGAGCCATATTGCCCAGAATAGAATGCGAAACTGGCAAACCCAGGTGGTGGGCCATGGCAAAATATAGGAGTGGAATAGCCAATATTAACGAAATCAAAAACCTTATCTTGAGGCTTTTGATTTCTCTCTCTCGTGCTTGTTTTTCAATATCGCCTGTAAATCCCTCTCCCTCAATTGGCTTATATCCGGCCCTGGAAATTGCTTCTTTCAGCTTCCCCCTTGTGACTCTGGTCGGGTCATACTCTATATGTGCCTTCTCAGAAGCAAAATTTACTTTCGCATCCACTACGCCGTCAACTTTCTTTAAAGAATTCTCAATCGTTACCACGCAGGATGAACAATGCATTCCTATGATCCCGATTGCCGTCTTTTCTTTTTTCCCCGAGGAAATTTCTGTCTTTGATTCTGAAACAGGCTCCTGTTTCTCCAGGCCTAAAAATTTATCTCGACAGATAGGACTACAGAAAAAATACTCTTTCCCATCTTTCTCTACCTTAATCGCTTTTTTCTCATCGACTTCCATTTTACAGATTGGGTCTATAGCCATCTCAATTACCTTATTTCCTTATACCACTTCCTTAACTTTGGGCGTCTCCTTCTTTTTTACTCTTATATCCGCTGGCTTTAGATATTCACCAGTCCAGCAATACAGGCACAGCTTCTCCTTAGGAAGCCCAATGGCCTTCACCATATCATCTACAGTCTGATATCTAAGTGTGGTAACTTCTAAATCTTTAGCAATCCATTCCACCATCTTTTTGTATTCGTTAGAATTATGGTCTATGTATTTTGCTACATTCTCCAAATCTTTACCCTCCAGGCTGCGAATGGCTCTGCGGGCAGCCAGTTCAGGAATAGACCGCGTGGAGAGATTAAACCTG
>CAZJWT010000142.1:0-2892 GCA_964550005.1 uncultured Clostridia bacterium
ATCTACATGGTTCAGGGTAAAGTAGTAAAGCACCATCCCGAGAAACTATCATAAGTGAAAACAAAAAAGGGGTCAGAGTGATTTATTGGCGAAAAATGTCGTTATGAGAAAAGGATACCGCCGAACAAGCCCTTAGTTTTATAGAGGTTTACGATGTCCTACCTGGTTTTAGCATTGAAATATAGACCACAGACATTCGATGAAGTTGTAGGGCAGGAGCATGTCTGCCAGACTTTGAAGAATGGTATTGCCTCAGGCAAGATTGCCCACGCTTACCTCTTCTCGGGTCCGAGAGGGATAGGCAAGACGACCACTGCACGCATCTTAGCCAAAGCATTAAATTGCAAAGAAGGTCCCACACCCCAACCCTGCAACAAGTGTATATCCTGTGTGGAAATTTCCCGGGGCAGCTCCCTTGATGTTCTGGAAATAGACGGGGCATCCAATAGGGGGATTGATGAGATACGGGCTTTAAGGGAGAACGTGAAATTTGCCCCAGTCTCCTCCCGATACAAAATCTACATTATTGATGAGGCGCATCAGATTACTCACGACGCTTTCAATGCTCTACTGAAGACTCTGGAGGAACCTCCCCGCCATATCATCTTTATGCTGGCAACTACTCAGCCGGAGAAGATTCCACCCACCATTCTTTCGCGATGCCAGAGGTTCGCCTTTAAATTGATTCCTCAGAAGAAAATCTTCGAGAGACTGGATTACATTGTTGGAGAAGAGAAACTAAAAATAGAAAAGGAAGCTCTAAATATAATTGCTTACAGGGGAGAAGGAAGTCTCAGGGATGCCCAGAGCCTGCTCGACCAGGTAATCTCTTATGCTGGCGGAAAAGAGATAGGTTTGCAGGAGACAAATTTCATTCTGGGTGTTCTTCCATTTGAGCGCCTGGTAGAATTTTCGGACCTCATCGCCGAGCACAAAGCAAAGGAGATTCTCTCCCTAATAGATGATATAGCCGAATCGGGTTACGACCTTCACCAGTTTATAAAAGACCTGAGGCAGCACTTCAGAAATATGCTGCTTTTAAAGGTGGCCGGGAGAGACACGAGAATTCTGGGGCTTCCAGAGAAACAACTGGAAATCCTTCTCGAGAAGGGAGACCAGTTTACAGAAGAAAACATGGTGAGGATTATTGACCTTCTCAGCAAGACCTACGAATCTATGAAGTGGAGCGAACAGCCCCGACTCGTGATAGAAGTCGATATGTTCCGCCTCTCTCAGCCATATGTGCCCATTGGAGAGGTTATTGAGAGAATCGGAAGACTGGAAAAGTCGCTAAAGCTGGAAGAGAAAGAAGGAGAGGTGCCCGGAGAAAGAGAAGTCCAGGAAGCAGAGAAGACTCCTTCCGGGATTAGTGAGGAGAAGAAACTTCCAGTGGGAGAGACTTCGGAAATTCAGGAAATTAGAGGGCACTGGGAGGAAGTTCTCGAATCTGTCAAGAGACTGGATATTCCTCTCCACGCCTGCCTTCTTGAGGGTTTGCCAGTCCGCATGGCAAACGGGCTCCTCTACATCGTTTTTTCCAAAACTCACGGCTTCCATAAGGATAGGTTAGAGAAAAAATCGAATATTGTCGAAGAAGCACTGAAGGAAGTTCTTGGGAAAGAAGTCAAGATAAAGTGTATAACTGGTGAGATTAATACTGTCTCCCATCCGAAAGACAAGGTAGAGCAAGAGATGGAATCGGCTCCTGAGGAGTTTTCAGGAGAGTCCGAGCCAGGAGAGGAAGCGCCGGCTCCCGGCCAGGAGCCAGTCTTCAATTCTGAAGAAAAGGAAGAAGTTGAGCCAATTGTAGAAAAGGTCCTGGAAATGTTTGAAGGAGAAATCGTGAAGGAGGAGCCTGAAGAATAATTTTGGTGAATTAAAATGCCTATCTATTCAAAATCTTTAGAAAGACTAATCTCAGCTTTGCACCGCTTGCCAGGCATCGGACCGAAGAGTGCCCAGCGATTGGCATTCTATATCTTGAAAAGTCCCAAAGGAGAGGCTAACGAGTTAGCTCAGGCTATTCTTGCGGCAAAGGAGAAAATGGTAAGCTGTTCCGTTTGTGGCAATATCACTGATAGCGACCCCTGCCCCATATGTGAGGATTCTACCAGAGACGGAAGCACTATCTGTGTTGTAGAACAGCCCCAGGACATCTTCATTTTTGAAAAGATGGGAGAGTATAAGGGGACATACCATGTCCTGATGGGCGCACTTTCGCCCCTCGATGGAATTGGCCCTGACGATTTAAAGATAAAGGGATTGGTCACGAGGATTGAAAAGGGTAATATCAGGGAAGTGATAATTGCCACAAATCCAAATGCCGAGGGAGAATCTACCGCTACCTATCTCTCAGAACTTGTCAAGCCCCTCGGAGTCAAAGTGACCCGCCTGGCACAGGGAATTCCTATAGGTGGAGACCTGGAGTATGCCGATGAAGTCACCCTGGCTAAAGCCTTGGAAGGTAGGCGAGAGGTCTGAAGTTAAGATTTCTTTTCTTTGAGTAAGGGAGAAGAGATCAAGAAGTCGGCTGTAGAGCGATTGCATGCAATTGGCACATCATGGAGTACAGCTAACCTTAAAACCGCCTTTATATCAACATCATGCGGTTGGATGCTTAAGGGATCCCAGAAGAAGATAATAACATCTACACGTTTTTCTGCTATCATAGCTCCTACCTGGGAGTCTCCCCCCAGGGCACCGCTCAGAAGAAGTCTGACTTGTAGTCCCACATCTTTTATAATTCGTTCTCCTGTCGCCCTGGTAGCATAGAGTTCGAAATTCTCCAGTGTCCCTTTATTGAATTTTGCCCAATCAACCATATCCTTCTTCTTAGCGTCATGAGCAACAAGTACAATAGTCTTCTTTTTCATGTGATTTAAACTCCTTTCG
>CAZJWT010000143.1:0-2877 GCA_964550005.1 uncultured Clostridia bacterium
CTTTCAACCTATTTTTCAAAACAGACAATATTCCCGGTACTCCTCCAGCATATTCCAAATCTTCCATAAAATATTCTCCACCTGGCAGGAGATTGGTTATCTGCGGTGTAACTCTGCTAATCTCATCAAATACCTCGAGGCCCAAATCTACTTTTGCTTCTCTGGCAACCGCAGGAAGATGTAACACCGTGTTGGTCGAGCCACCCAGAGCCATATCAACTACGATAGCGTTACGAAGGGCACTAGGGGTCATAATCTTTCGAGAAGAAATGTTCTGTTTTACAAGGCTCACCACCCTTTCCCCAGAAGAGTAGGCAATCCGTCTCTTTTTAGACGAGCCTGCCAGCGAGGTCGCGCAGCCAACAAGCGACATGCCCATCGCTTCAGTTAGACAGGCCATTGTATTACCAGTATATAACCCCTGGCAAGCTCCTTCACCGGGGCAGGCAGAGAGTGCCAGATTTTCTAGCTCTTCTTCCCCTATTTTATGAGCCTGATATCTCCCTACAGCTTCGAATGTGTCACGCACCAGAGAAAGGCGTTTTCCCTTGTAAATTCCAGCAACCATCGGTCCCGCTGTGACAACAATAGAAGGGATATCGAGCCTCGCCGCAGCCATCAACATTCCTGGAGTGATTTTATCACAGTTCGTCAAAAGGACTAAACCATCCAGTTGATGCGCCTGGGTGACGCTTTCCACTATATCAGCAATCAATTCTCGCGAAGGTAAGGAATAGTGCATCCCTACATGTCCCATTGCAATTCCATCACAAATCGCAGGAACACCAAATAGAAATGGGACTCCACCTCCTGCGCGGACACCATTTTCAATAGCCCTCTCCAAAGGTCGCATTCCCATATGTCCGGGAACTAAGTCAGTAAAACTTGTAGCAATAGCTATAAATGGCTTATTGAAGTCTTCAGGACATAAACCTAATGCGTAGAGTAATGCACGATTGGGAGTCCTCTCAACACCCTTCTTTACCTTATCGCTTCGCATATTCACCTCCCCGACAACCGAATGCCCCTCGAGACTTGCTGGGTAATTTTGCCAAGATAGGCTATCGGCACACCTGAACTACCCATACCCAATTTTCTCGTTCGTAGGCTGCTATTAATCTTCCTTCAATAATTTATACTCTATGCTGTCAACCAGTGCCTGCCAGCTAGCTTCAATGATATTTTCTGAAACTCCGACTGTCCCCCACTCATCCTTTTTATCTCTCGATTCGATCAAAACTCGCACTTTGGCTGCTGTGCCCTGAGTGGCATCAATTACTCTAACTTTGAAATCTGTGAGGCTCATCGATTTCAAGTCTGGATAAAATCTTTCCAGAGCTTTCCTGAGGGCATTATCCAGGGCATTGATCGGTCCATCACCCTCACTAGCAGTGTGTTCTTCTTTCCCCTTCACCATAACTTTTATGGTTGCTTCCGATCTCAATTTGCCTCTTTCGTCCTTTTCCACAATTACCCGAAATCCCTCCAGATCGAAAAAAGTCTTGTGTTTACCGATTGTCTTCTTCATTAGAAGCTCAAAAGACCCCTCTGCTCCTTCGAATTGGTAGCCCTGACTCTCCATCTGTTTAACTTTCTGGAGGAGCTCCTTCACTTCCTTGCTCTTCTCTCGAAAATCAATCTTGAACTCCTTTGCTTTCGTCAGCATGCTTGACCTTCCCGAGAGTTCTGAGACAAGAATTCTGCGTCGATTGCCCACCCTTTCAGGAGCCACGTGTTCGTAGGTCTTTGGATGTTTGGCAACGGCACTGACGTGGACTCCTCCTTTATGGGCAAATGCGGAATTCCCTACATATGGTCGGTTATCCTGTGGGATCATATTTGCTATTTCACTTACATATCGTGAAACTTCAGTCAGGCTCCCCAATCTCTTATCGGAGATGCAATTGATTCCCAGTTTCAACTTTAGATTGGGAATAATCGAACAGAGGTTCGCATTGCCACATCTCTCACCATAACCATTGATTGTTCCCTGGACTAAGATGCAACCAGCCTTAACTGCAATGACCGAATTAGCAACAGCCATTTCCGAATCGTTGTGAGTGTGAATTCCCAGAGGAATTTTTATCTCTCTCTTTACTTCCTTAACTATACTTTCCACCTGATGGGGCATCATCCCTCCGTTAGTGTCACAGAGGGTAATGTTGTTCGCCCCAGCCTTAGCTGCCTGCCTTAATGTTTCCATTGCGTAGAAACGGTCATCAATATATCCGTCAAAGAAATGTTCTGCATCGTAAATGACTTCCAGCCCTTTCGACTTCAGATATTTCACAGAATCAAAAATCATCTTGAGGTTCTCAGCCAGAGTAGTGCCAAGAGCGTATTTTACATGAAGTCCCCAGGTTTTGCCGAAAATACAGGCAGCTTCGGGCTTCAGCTTCACAATAGCATTAAGATTGGGATCCGTGGATATTCCTTTTCCCTTATAACGCGTGCTACCAAAAGCCACTATCTTTGCATTTTTTAAACGAAGATTCTTCGCCTTCTTAAAGAAAAGGATGTCCTTTGGATTGGAACCAGGCCATCCACCTTCGATATAATGGATGCCCAAATCGTCCAGCCTCTTGGCTATCTTCAATTTATCTTCTACAGAGAAGGATATTCCCTCGCCCTGCGTTCCATCTCTTAAAGTAGTATCATATATCAATACCTTTGTCATTTCTACCCCTTATTAGAAATTTCAAATTACAAATTTCAGATTTCAAATTTCAGATTACGGGCATAAAGCCCTACACTACCCGGCGATGAACAAACTATCTTTCATTTACCTTCTTTTCTGGTAACTTTCCCCAAACCAAATTTTCTGTGAATAGCTCTCACTGCCTTTTCTGTATCCTTCTCCTTAATTATACAAGAAAT
>CAZJWT010000144.1:0-2849 GCA_964550005.1 uncultured Clostridia bacterium
GACGCAGTTTATGCCGATTTTTCGGCATGCCGTCCCTTCCTCTTTGTAGCAGCAAAGCGAAAGCTTTGCTTCCTTTAGCAGAGCTATCGCTCTGCAGCTACAAATTATGCCTGAATTTCGTATACCTTCTCTTGAGCCCTGATTTTTTCAAGATACTCTTCACCTACGGGTGCCGCCGGCAGAATAATCATGCCATCCTTACTTATCTTAGGCAATAACATTTCTGCCTCTCCAGGATAGTTCTTCTTTATGAAGTCTATCAGCCACTTAGAAACCCTACCCTCTATGGCAACAACCAATCCTTCTGCTGTAGATAATACCTGTCCTTTTTCCGCTGGATTAAGCACTACCCAGAGAATACTCTCTATAATATCCCTTCGTCCCTTTCTCTGCCATCTATTCATATCGTCGGTAATAATATTGACCTTAATCCCATTACCATCAGTCCTCCCTAGTAGCCTCTCAGTGATGAGGGAGAATACTGCCTCAGCACTTATCTTCGGACTTCTGGATATCCCTACTATTCCTCCCTCTTTCTTCAGTATCTCTTCGTCTATTATCAAGTTCTTCTCTATTATCCTGGATACAACCTCCGGTGATAGACCATTTTCGCACATAAAGTCCCTCAACATCCGCTCTATAGCTTCTTTAGTCACACCTTTTTCACTGCAAATAAAGGCAAATCTGAACTTCTGGAGATTTCCTTGTTTTTCTGCTTCCTCAATTATTCTCCCCATAACCCTGAACGCCCCCGGACTATTCGGTCGAACCGTAACCTTTGTCTTCATCCCTGAAGGAGTGGGTTCCTTATCAAGTTCCATTTTCAAGAGAGAAGCCAAATCGAACGCGATTACTTGTGTCTCTTTGCTACTGGAAGCCGCCAGTCTAACCGGATACTCTGATAATTCAGCCTTTCGCAAGCTAAAGCTTGCGGCTACCTGAGTAGGTACCCCTTCCAGTTGGTAGCCGACGGCTTTAGCTCCGAAGGAGTCCGACACCTTTTCGGAGTCCTGTCGGACCGGCGATAACATTTCTAAACTACCCGGCTTCCTGAAACGACCGATTCTCATAAGATAACTCAGGGCAGTGGCAAACTCTACAATGGCGAATAGTTCACCAATAGCTTCTTTGCCCCGTAGAGGAAGCTCAAATACAGGATATCCTGCCTCCTTTAGTAAGCTTAATGTAGGGGTTCGATTCATCGAACCCCGATTGGTAAATCGGGGCGTCATAAATGTCGCCCCTACATTCAAATGTATAAATGCTGTATTCCCTCCGTAGCTTTCGTGACCGGCCATCTCCTCTCCCAGTATTGGAATAATCCGGATGTTTTCCATTCCGAGAAGCGAAATCCACTCCTGCCACCATTTGCCAAATCTTTCCAGCCCCTCGGGCAATATCAGACCTATCTGGTTTCGTCCCGTCCGCCTCATCGCTTCCTGGAAGGCTGCCAGTTGAGCGCCTGGGTTCTCCTCAAATTTGTCTGCTGTACACCCTTCCATTGCCCTTACGCCACTCCTCACCAATCTCCTTATATCCACACCTGCTAACGCTAATATTACCAGCCCTTCATAACCAAATATCGAATAAGCACTCATTCCTTTGGGAACATTAAATGTCCTTAAGGATCTTTCCCTGGCTTGCTTAGCAAATAGTGAGTTAGCTTCCGCTATTATCACAAAGTGCCTGCCCACCCGAGATGCAATCTTCTCAGAGGAAATTCCCCGGGCTTCGTGAAACTCAACCAACTTTCTATATAAATATTCATATACTGGCACTGGAGACGACACCACGAACAGTGTCTCTTCCAGATTACTCTCAATCTCACTTAGTGCCTCTGGATGCGTAGACTCCAAGACGCAGACTTCAGGATAACCGGCCCTCTCCGCCATTATGGTAGCCACCGCTTCCCTATACAGCCTGCCTTCTTCTCCAATCATCAGCACTACTCTCTTATAATCTATATCTCTCCTCACTTCCCCGGCAAACTGTTCAATTTCTCCCACCCTTTCCTCCATCTCCTCGCCAGGAGAAACCCATCCTAACAACTGACTAATCTCCGGAGTTTCCTGATAAGAACCTTTCGCCACCAATGACCGTGGCATCTCTCCTCTTAACTCCCTGGCAAGTTTCATTGTCTCCGCAATCATCGCTGTAATCTCTTCATTAGACAATTCTCCCTGTGGACCAAGCCAGTCCATCCTCAGTTGTTGTGCCCTGTTTGAGGACTCAGGGAGAATAGCCGTAATAAGCATTCTTCCCCTTTCTACTAAAAGCTCCACCGCCTGCCGCATCTTCCCGATACCTACGCTATTGTTCCACGGAAATTTCACCTGTTCCCATTTTCTGACAACAAGCCCACCGAAGAAAACCATTCCGGTCAATCCGCCCAATTTGGCTAAGAATTGCAAACTATGCCCCGACAAAATTGCCTCACCGGCTCCGGCAAATCCATAGGCACATCCTCCCAGGAGAAGAAGCGCAACTACCCCTACTGAAAATAGAGGAATAAGAAAATGGATAATTCCGCCATTTTCATTAAGAGTTGAATCTGGCTTTTTTCCTTTACTTTTCTCTGGCGCGGTTGGTTCTCCCATATCTCTCCCTTCAGAATGACCAACATGACTTACGATTAAATCTCCATTGCCTTTTATCTCCAAACAAAGTGAAGGACAAGTTTCACTAAGTGCAACTCCAGATTCTTTCGCTTCAAGTCTTGCTTGTATATTTTTCTGCAATTTGTTATATATATGCTTATCAATTTTTAATTCAAGAGCAGAACCAACTATTATTAGGGAGCTGAATCCTCCACGCGGTGCCCGGACCGTAACGCATGGATATATTGTTCC
>CAZJWT010000145.1:0-2419 GCA_964550005.1 uncultured Clostridia bacterium
AGGTATTTACTTCCCCCCGATTTCATCGGGGGACTCCAGAGTCCTGGAGTCCTTCTGAAAGGAAGGTTAGATAGATGAAAAAATTCAAGAAAATTATCCTTATCTTTATTATTTTCTTATTACTTATCTTTGTAGGAGGAATAGTTGCTTTAAGGATTGCATTTCCTCCAGCAAAAGTGAAAGCCATATTGATAAGTAAGATGTCCGATGCCATCCACAGGCAGGTAGAAATAAAAAGTATCTCCATCGGTCTCAGAGGACTGAAAGTCAAAAGTTTCAAAGTTTCTGAAAAGCCATCATTTGAGAAAGGGACCTTTGTGGAGGCAGGTCAGTTCCTTATAAGGCCGAATCTTCTTCCGCTTCTTAAAAAGCAGATTTCAATAAGTGAAGTTACGTTCATTTCTCCGAAGATAAATATCATAAGAGGAGCTGACGGCTCGTTTAATTTCAGCGACCTTATGGTAAAGAAGGTGGCTGAGGTAGAGAAAGAAGAAAAGGTAGAAAAGGTGGAAAAGGGCCAGCCAGCAAAAGTTAAGCCTGTGCCACTCTCTTTTCTTGTATCGAAAGTATCCATATCCGGGGGAAATGTGAAGTTCGTAGACCGGACGCCACAGAAGTTATCGGCAGAATTGAAGAATATTAACCTGAAAGTTTATGGCATTTCGCTCGTTTCGCCTTTCTTTACTGAGGGCTCTCTTGATGTCGAAAAGGAGAAGCTAAGGGCCTCCCTCGCCTTTAAAGGAAGTATTAACATAAAAGAAGAAAGCATCAAGATTAAGGAATCTTCAGTCGCCATAGCCGGCGCAGGAATAGGAGCGACAGGTAGTGTAGAAAAGTTTATGGAGCCAGATAAGCTCTCATTTGCAGTTAACATAAAAAGTGAGCGTTTTGCGCTGGAAAAACTCTCCAAGATATTTCCTTTTAGCGGAAATCTTCTAATGGCTGGCGAGCCAGATATAAGTGCAGATGTCTCCGGAAATTTGAAGAGAATCGGAATCAGGGGCAATATTGGTTTTAGAAAAGTTGAGGTATTATTCAAGGACTTATTCCATAAGCCAGCTGGCATAGAAGGGGGAATAGCTCTCGATATTATCCTTGAAGACAATAACATTCTGAAGCTCAACTCAATATCAATAGCTCTCGGCGGAATGAAAGCTTCTTCCTCTGGGAAGGTGGCAGGGCTCAAGGGGGAGATGGCCCTCAATCTTAAAGTTGCTCTTGAAAAGTTTGATATGAAATCGCTACAGGAATTGGTGCCTCTTGCTAAGGATTACGGGCTTATGGGGATGGTCGGAGCAGAAACAGAGATTTCAGGGGGACTGAAATCTCTAAATATTTCCGGAAAAATAGGCGTGGAAAATATGACATCAATCCAGAAAGAAATGACTGTGAAGCTGGACAGGTCCAATTTGAACTATTCAGGAAATATTCTCGATTTCAAGAAGCCGACAGCCAATTTTGCTCTGGATATCGGTACAGTTGAAGTGAAAATGGTTAGGAAGCCAGAAAAGCCAAAGGGAGAGAAGCCCGCATCAGAGCAGGCAAAACAGGAGCCGCTAACTGTGGCAGAGAAGCCATCTGTTAAAGTTGCGATTCCGGCAGATGTTACACTCTCAGGGAATATCAAGCTCAAGAAGTTGAGCTTTCAAAATTATCAGGTATCGGGCTGTTCGGCAAAGCTGGACCTTGCTAAATCTATGCTGAATCTAAAACTTCTCTCTCTATCAGCGTACAGCGGGAGTGTGAAAGGCAATCTCTCAGCCGACCTTATGGATTCTTCTTTAGAGAGTCTCAAATTCAATCTCGATGGCGATGTCAAGAATATAGATATACATCAGGTTATCCAGGCTACGGGGTTTGAGCCAAAGGGGCAATTCTATGCAATAGCTTCTGGACAGATGAAAGTATCCGGCAGGGGAAAAGATTTTTCCAAATTAAATGGCTCGGGGCGTGTCGGGATAAAAGACGTGAAGATAAAAGGGATAAAGATTCTCGACAGAATTGCATCTTCTGCCAATATTCCTGAATTCAAGGAGACGAGTTTCAAATCGGCGAGCGGGACTCTCACAATTGAAAAGGGGAGGGTGCATCTTGCAAATGTGAAGACAGATGGTGGGGATAAACTGGATGCCTACTGTTCTGGTAATGCTGATCTTATTAGAAAGACGCAGGATATAAAGGGTGATATCAAGTTTACCAAAAAATATTCTGGTGGGGACCTTGCCAAGTATGCTGGTGACGCTGAAGGAAGAGTGACTGTGCCATTTAAGATTGGTGGGACATTTGAAGACCCAAAGGTCAATCTCGACTGGGGCAAATTGACCAAGAAGGCAGCAGGAAGGGCAGCTGAGGATGTTTTGAAAAAGGAAATAGAAAGAGGGCTAAAGAAGCTTTTCAAGAAATAGAAAGGGGTTTTCAC
>CAZJWT010000145.1:2429-2834 GCA_964550005.1 uncultured Clostridia bacterium
CCCCTCACCTCATATCCTCTCCCTTTGGGGAGAGGCGAGGGCGGGGGGGATCCTCTCCCCTTTGGGGAGGAGGATTGTAGTGGCAGAGCGGAGCTCTGCTGGTAGGAAGCAAAGCTTACGCTTTGCCGCTACAGATTAGGTTTTTTCCTTTTCCCCTTGGGTGAAAGAGTTCGGGTGAGGGGGAGGTTTGAGCGGAGCAAAAGCCGACGGTAGTGTAATAAGATAAGGGTGTGGTTAAGGGAGAACCTTCAAGAGAGGGGGATAACAGTCCCGATTAGAATCGGGGCCACTTGGGAGGTTTGAGCGGAGCGAAAACCGACGGGGCAGTAGTTCAGTTGGGAGAACGCATCCTTCGCAAGGATGAGGTCAGGGGTTCGAATCCCCTCTGCTCCACCAATTCGGGCT
>CAZJWT010000146.1:0-2784 GCA_964550005.1 uncultured Clostridia bacterium
ACGTCCCGATGAATGAATCGGGACAGGTCACCGACTGAAGCGAAGCGAAAGGAGGTGAGACAGAATCAGAAACCGACTCAGCCATGCGCTGAGTCACAAATTAAACAAGGAGGGTCCCGATTCATCGGGACGAATAAGGAGGAACGGGTTAGCGACGTCCCGATGAATGAATCGGGACAGGTCACCGACTGAAGCGAAGCGAAAGGAGGGGAAGATGCCGATTGTTGTGGGGGTCCAGGTGAGAAGAACAAAGGATGTTTTCGATTTCCTGCCAGAGGGAATAGACCTCGCTATAGGTGATAAGTGTCTGGTGGAGACAGAGAGTGGGATTGAAGTGGGACAGGTTGTCTGGCCTGAGAGAATGATTGAGCGCAGTAAGAAGAAGCTTTATCGGGTAATAAAGAAGATGGATTCCAGTGACTGGGAAGTGGTGAAAGGAAATGCCAGGAAGGAAAGCGAAGCGTTTCAAAAGGTAGTGCAGAAAGTGGAAGAACACGAATTAAAGATGAAATTGACCTGCGTGGACTATACTTTTGATTGTAACAAATTGTTTGTTTATTATACTGCAGAAGGAAGGGTTGATTTCCGTGAACTCATTAAAGACCTGGGGTACCTATTGAAAACTCGAATACAGATGGTTCAGATTGGAGTCAGGGATGAGGCTAAGATGCTGGGTGGATTTGGACCGTGTGGACTCCCTATCTGCTGTGGCACATTTCTGAAAAGTTTTAGGCCCGTTTCAATTGATATGGCTAAAGAGCAGGACTTATCCTTGAACCCGGCAAAGATTTCTGGAGTTTGTGGTCGATTGATGTGTTGTCTGGCATATGAGAACGATTTTTATCATGAATCGAGAAAAAATTTGCCAAAAGTAAATTCCAAAGTCACTACCAATGATGGAACAGGAGTCGTTAAAGCAGTCAATATTTTACTGGATGAAGTCACTGTTGAATATGCGGACGGAATGTTGAAGAAGTTGTCTAGAAAGGAAGTATCTCCAGTAGGATTTTTTGGGAAGTTCAAGTTTAGAAAATCGGAAAGTTAAAAATTTCTATGGCCAGGAAATTTTATATTACCACTCCCATATTTTATGTGAACGACCTGCTTCATATCGGACACGCCTATTGCACTATAGCTTGTGATGTGGTGGCGCGCTTCAAGCGCTGGGCCGGATATGAAGTTCTGTTTCTTACCGGTACCGATGAACACGGACAGAAGATAGCCCAGTCAGCCAGTTTGAAAGGGAAGACGGCCTTAGAATGGGCAGATTACATTGTTTCTCAGGACAAAAGACTTTGGGAGAAGCTAAACATTTCTCACGATGATTTTATCAGAACAACAGAAGATCGCCACGAAAGGACAGTGCAGGCAATTTTTACGAAACTTTACGAGAAAGGTGATATCTATAAAGGAGAGTACGAGGGATGGTATTGTACTTCGTGTGAGACTTTCTACTTGGAGTCACAGCTTGACGAAGGCAGGTGCCCTGAATGTGGGAAAGTCGTGGAGAAGCTCAAAGAAGAAAGTTACTTCTTCAGGCTTTCCAAATATCAGAAGAGACTTCTCGATTATTTTGAGACGAATCCCGAGTTCGTGCAGCCACCGTTCCGGAAAGCGGAAATGGTAAATTTTGTCAAGGAAGGCCTGAGGGATCTAAGCGTAAGTCGCACGGCTGTGAAGTGGGGAATACCAGTACCTTTCGATGAAAAACATACTGTTTATGTCTGGTTTGATGCTCTGATAAATTACCTCTCTGCCTGTGGATATTTAGATGATAAAGTAAAGTTTGAGAAGTTCTGGCCCGCTGATGTTCATCTGGTGGGTAAAGAGATTTTAAAGTTCCACACCATCATCTGGCCCGCAATGTTGATGGCCCTGGAGATACCCCTTCCCAAAAAAGTTTTTGGGCATGGCTGGTGGACTGTGGAGGGAGAGAAGATGTCTAAATCTCGAGGGAATGTGGTTAATCCGGTTGAAGTTTCGGAAGAGTTCGGGGTCGACGCATTCCGTTACTTCCTGATGAGAGAGGTCCCCTTTGGTCAGGATGGCGATTTTTCCCAAAAAGCACTTATTAGACGCTATAACGCTGACCTGGCAAATAATTTAGGTAATCTTCTAAGTCGTACCCTGACAATGGTAGAGAAGTATCTTGAGGGCGGGGTCCCTGAACCAGGTAGAGAAGGAGAAGAGGATAGAGAGTTAATTCAAAAAGTGAATGCACTTTTTGAGAGAGTCATCAGGTATTACGATAAGCTGGAATTGAATAGTGTTCTGGGAGCCATTTGGGAAGTTATTGACTATGCCAATAGATACATTGAGAGACTAGCTCCCTGGAAGTTGGAAAAGAATGATAGAAAGAGATTGGAAACTGTGTTATATAATCTTTTGGAGACTTTGAGAGTGGTCGCTTTCTATATTCTTCCTTTCATGCCCGAGACAGCCGAAAGAATCTGGGAGCAGTTGGGGATTGAGGAGAAAATCTATAATCAGAAAATTGAAGAGGTACAATGGGGAAGGCTCAAATCAGGGAGAAAAATCAAAATAGGTAAGCCTCTATTCCCCAGGATAAAAACTGATTTGTGAAGAAGGGGGATGTCGGTTCTCCTCTCCCATTTGGGGAAAGGATAGAGGTGAGGGGGAGTTTAAATGATTGGTGTAATCTCTGATGACTTAACCGGCTGTGGCGATGTGGGATTGCATTTTGCAGATTGGGGTCTGATAACAATTGTCCATGCTTATAATTTAGAACGCCTCTTCGACGAATTAAAGCTGGATGTGAACTGG
>CAZJWT010000147.1:0-2773 GCA_964550005.1 uncultured Clostridia bacterium
AAATTCCCAATTCTCTGGTGTGCGTCTTCCTCTTAGTCTTTTTGTCATTCGAATCAAGCCACTTGGCGTTAAATCCTCCCGTCACCTGCTCGGAGAAACTATACCCGGAATTGGCAGTTATGGATAGCTGACTCCCATCTCCTATGGTGTTGTATCCCTGTCCACCAACAGACCTTTTTTGTTTGTTGCTGGTTAAAGCAATGTTGAGAGACAAACTGAGTTGGCTTTTGAATTTTATCTTTCTCAAGAATGGAATTTTCATCCCCTGAGGAGCGCTAAAGGAATAGCTGTTGCTCAGGGAAACAGAATTGGCATAATTTTTGGTGGCGTTTCGGTTATGTCCCGGATTCTGCAGGCTCTGCTCGGCGCTATAATCTTTCTTTATATTTAAGTTCGTTGTTGCTCCAGTTTTCCAATTGTGGGAAAAGGCGGCCTCATGAAAAAATCTTTCCGAGGTTTTCTTGCTGAGAAGTTCCCCAGTTTTTGCTTTTTCGTTTTTGTCCTCCTTTTTGCTATAATCGAACTTATAAATTGCGGAGTGGACAAGTTTTTTTAACGGCCAGATCTTTGCCAAATTGCTCCACCCAAAGTCGAAATCGGGAAAGGTGGTGCTGGTACTTTTATTATCTCCAGTGGAGGTGTTGGTTTTCCCGATGCTCTTAGAATAGTTGAGATTGATTTTTGTGCCCAGCATTCTTATTCCGCTTCCGGCAGTATAGCCTTCCTGAGCGGTAATTCCATCCGTGGATTGAGAGGTGCCCTTTCTTTCTACTTTAGGATCACTTGTAAAGCCTAAGCGATATGCCAGGGAGGGTCGGGACAAAAGTCCACTTCTGGAGAAGTTCTCATTTTTCTGATATGAACCCGTCACCGGATCTATCCTTTTGGTCAAACTTGCCAATAGTTTAAGCGGGTTCAGACTAATCCCCTTCTTTCCTCCTTTATTCCCTCCGCTTCCGAATAAACTCTGCCAAGTAAAGGTAATATCAACTCGCTTAGTATTGTTGTTGGTAACCCTTCTGGTTCCTGCTACGTTATGTTGGTCTGTACGATCAGAATTTTCATTATATCTTGAGTCAAAAGAGAATCGAGTGGTCAAAAACTTGAACCATTGAGGATTGTAGCTTAGTTTAAAGGTTTCGTTAAAGCTTGTTTCTATTCCCAATTTGGCGTTTTTCGGAGTGAATGCAAATTTTATGGTCTGTGGATCACTGATATCTCGCCCGGTTGACATGGTGTAAGTTACAGGTATGCCTTTTATCGGACTGGCCTGAGCGTTCATACTCCCGTTGAAATACCGACCGTAAGTGCGAGTTGTAGTTCCCACACTGTTTACTGTATAGCTTTTGGCTCCATTCACTGTGCCACTGAAGTTGAGGCTGGTGGGCAATAATGAAAACTTGGTCTGGGTAAGAGATTTAGGCAGAAGAGAAGTCTTTGCCCATCCCAAAGGGGCAAAGGAAAGTTCCTTTATCCCTGAAAGACCGTAACTGCCCGCCATGGTATACGCACTGCTTTTATCAACCGGGGTATTAAGGCTTGTATTTGAGGAGGTGCTATAAGAAAAATTTGTGCTAATTCTTTTCAGAGTTAGACCCAATAACCAATTTTTGGTCGGTTTAGTGAAAGAGGGGGCAAAGCTGATGCCCTTCCTTATCCCTTCAATTTTTTCTTTCTCTCTAAGCTCTTTGGGAAGAATTATGTCTGAACCGCTCTTCCATTTGGGTAAAGTCAGAGTTCGAGAATATGTGAACGAGAAGGGTAGGGAGTATCCAAAAGAGTAAGGTAAAAACTTGTGGAGTTGGAAACCTGAGATATTAATTCCATAATTCATGGAGGAGTTATAACCCTCTTTTTTTTCTGTAAGACCCCGAAATTCGCTATCCCTTTTTCCGAAACTGAAGTTTAGATTACATAAATCTGCCAGCTGAGCGTTGATGGAGAAATCCCCGGCCAATCCCTTTTCTTTTCTTATATCTGTGACCAGCAGCTCATCCACCCAAATCTCGCCGCTGACAGGTTCAAATCCGAGCGAATCGGCATTTATCACCCCCATCGAAAGCCACTGCACTGTGGAAAGGGTGGGGCTGCCTCTCACTCGATAGTGTCCGGCTGTAGTGTCTACGGAGTCCGGCCGATGACTATTCAAGGCGTAAGCTTTCAAGGCGGTGATTTTCTCAAAATCTATTACTACTTCATTCCCTTCCCACCCAGGGACGACCGGGGCACGATATTCATAAAAGTTAGTGGAGTCTTGCCCCAATCTAAAGAAAAATTCGACTTTGGCTGTATCTTCCGGTCCATGCACAAACATCTTCAGGTATCGATAATTGGTGTAATCCTCTCTATCATATAGAAAACGGTAAGCTGAACCTTGATGGAGAGGTTTCAAATTTGTATACTTTAAAACCAAAGATTGCTCTCTTTCCCTTACCTGGGTTTGTTTGTTCAGAATTCCAGACACTCCCGGGGGAGGCTCATAATCTGAGTTCTCATGGGTATTGATTACAAAGATATCGAACTCCCCTTCCTCTGCTGGAGGTTCGTCTAAGGGCAAAGCCCTCTGACGGGAGCTAAGATTAGAAATGCCCAAATTTTGCCATCTATTTCCCACCAGCTGAATAGAGGCAATTTGCACGGTAGTTGGTTCAGAAGAGGAAAGCCAAACTCTGGCGAACCTGATATCCCCCCAAGACGGTGTTCCCATCTCAGTATAATTCCCGGGTTCCTTTAAAGGAATCCGGTAAAGTCTCCAGCCGGTATTATCTTTTGG
>CAZJWT010000148.1:0-2699 GCA_964550005.1 uncultured Clostridia bacterium
TTTTCTAACGGTGTAAAGAGGAATTCTGGAAGAAAGAAGAGGAACCACAGTGATGGCAACAAACAGAGAAGCCACTAGAGAGAATGTTACGGTTAAAGCCAATCCGCTATAGAGTATCCCCACTTGCTTGTTCATGAAAACAATGGGCAGGAACACAACCAATGTGGTGACAGTTCCTGCCACGATTGGTAGAATAACCTCCTGGCTAGCATTAATGCAAACCTCTTTTTGGCTCGCCTGGGACTCAATTCTTTCTTGGCCTGATTCATCGTTTCTTCTCGCCAGTTTAACCTTATGCTTAAAAATATTCTCCAGGACCACAATCGAATTATCAACGAGCATGCCGATTCCCAGGGCAAGTCCGCTAAGGGTCATAACATTTAGAGTTATCTTTTGAAAGTACATTAAGCTGAAGGCGACCATTACTGAAATGGGGATTACTACAACGATAATAAAGATATGTCTTATGTCTTTAAGGAAAAGAAATAGGATGGCTCCTGATAAGAAAGCACCGAGGAGAAGAGAACCCCAGACAGTTCTTATGGATTGCTTTATGAATATCGCCTGGTCTGATACAGTAACAATGTTTACTTCACTGGGCAGGCCAGGTTTAATCTCTTCCAACTCCTTCCTAATCGCCTCACTTACCCGCACGGTATTGGCTGTCGACTCTTTGTGAATATATAGTGCTGATACGGGACGGGTGTTTAATCGAGCGTAAGCTTCAGCTTCAAGATAGGAATCTTTTACATCAGCGATATCTTCCAATCGAATTATGGAACCTGTGGGAGTAACTATTATTCCTAACTTCTTTATCTCTTCTACATTGTTAAATTCTCCCATAGTTCTAACCAGATACCTGTATTTCCTCTTATCTACGCTTCCTGTCAGGAGGTTGAGATTACTGAGATTTAGAATTCCTATGACTTTTTTTATTGGCAAGTTGTAAGCTTGCAGGCGAGTCTGGTCAATTTCGACCAGAATCTTACGCTCTCTGCCCCCTCGGACCTCTACATTTGCTACACCGTTAATTCTGCTGAGCTGTTCCTTCATTCTTTCTTCTGCTATTTTGCGGAGCGTTTCCGGGGTGTACCCGGTTCCTGTCAGAGCCAGAATCATAATCGGGAAGGCTGATTCTTCGTAGCGTTCAATTACTGGCTTCTCAATCTCTTGAGGCAATTTGTTCTTTATTTGTCCAATCTTTTCACGGACTTCTAAGGCGGCAAACTTCATATTGGTGCCCGGTTCAAAAGTGAGGGTCACGGTCGAGGATTCTTTCTTAGAAGTGGAGATAATATGCTCTAAGTGTTTAACAGCACTCACTGCCTCTTCGACGGGTCTGGTGACCAGGGACTCTATATCTTCAGGGGGCATTCCGCCACGGACATCTATTTTGACGGTGACAATTCCGTAGCTTGCGTTTGGCATAAGCTCAACTGAAAGACGGGCCAATGATATAAGCCCTATTATGATGAGCCCCAGAAATACCATCAATATGGTTATTGGTCTTTTTACAGCAAATTCGGGAAGTCCCATTGCCTTTCTCCCCCAAAAGAATTCGCAACCTAAAGGTTGCGGCTACCATTTTCTAACGCCGGTAGCCGCAGGCTTCAGCCTGCGAGCCGTTATTATATCACCACCTGACTGTCTTATTGTTAACTACAAGGGATTTGCCAGTGTTATTGTCCAAAATCTCGATTTCTCCAAAATCTTTGAAATTGTATCTCCGGAGCAACTTCGTTACAGTTTCCATAGAAATGGGTAAGATATCCTCATTCTCAAACTTCTTCTGGTTTCTCTTCTTCAGGTTTGCCAGAGCATTCTGAACTCCTCTCCAGACGAGGGAAAAGGCGTCGGCAGGTGGAGGACCGGTCTGTTCTGGTAGAGGACTCCCAATTCCTCTTTTCTTGATTATGTCCAAGGTAAATTTGAAAATGCCTCTCTCCAGATTCGGAACTTTGGGGATGAACTCGCCATTCACAGCCGCGACTTTAAAGTTTTCTTTCAAGTGTTTATCTTCCTTAAATTTATCCTCTATTCTCCGGGAAATCTGTTTGGCTAAAAACTCTGGCAAATGGAGCTCTTCAATTGAAAACTCCTCGCTTTCCAGTCGTTCTTTCTTCTCCGTAGATACTAAATTGGAAAGAAGAACTGTAGGGTCAAGTCTCGTTTCCAAAAGCATCCTCTTGATATACTCTCCTTGAGAAATATCTCCTGCCATAAATCTCTTGATGTCCTCCACATATCTGGTAAGAACTAACTCAAACCCAGAAATCTCAGAATCGCTTGCCACTAAGGTGATGAATTCTAAATCTGCGTCTGTAGAAAGGGCAACTCTCGATAGAACATGCAGGACATTACCCAATTTTTCGAACGATTCTTCCGAGGGCTTAAGCGAACTGTCCAATAAGTTATCGACAGGCATATAGACCCCGAGGGTCTTGCCTATCGTCTTAACCTTTACCTCGGTATTATACTCATCCCTGCACAGCTTTATGACGGAATCGGAAACTTTTGTCTTCGGATAGCTTGGCGTGCATCCAGAACTCATAAATATAAGGAGTATTAAATACAGAAGAAAGTTCGTAATTACTATTTTTCGAATTCTTCCTCTCATATTTGACACCATATTTCCGTCCGGAATTGTAGGGGTTCGATTCATCGAACCCCGATTGGTAAATCGGGGCGCCATAAATGTC
>CAZJWT010000149.1:0-2671 GCA_964550005.1 uncultured Clostridia bacterium
GAGAACAGACTACATCCTGGCTACGGACCTGGCTGACTATCTGGTGAAGAAGGGCATGCCGTTCCGGAAAGCCCACGGCGTGATCGCCAGGCTCAGCGAATATGCCATGAGCAAGGGCAAGACCTTCAGGGAACTTGGCCGGAGGGAATACCGCGAGTTTTCCCCGCTCTTCGCCGGCGATGTCTATAATATAACTTCAGAATCATCGGTAGCCGCCCGGAATGTGATTGGCGGCACCTCCCCCCAACAGGTGGGGAAGGCGCTGAGAAGAGCAAAAAAATCTATTCAACCGAAGGTGAAAAATGAACCAGAATGACGAAAGAACTTTGGAGGAAAAGGCAAAGGAACTACTCTCCCACTTAAGTAGCTATGCCCAAAAACATGACCTCGCTAATAAAGCACTTGCTGAAGAAATTGACATCCCTTATGACACTCTCAACAAATGGTGGTTTTTCACTCAAAGAAAAGATGCACGTAAACCATCTGAGCTGCATATAAATAAGATTGAAGAATTCTTAGAAAGCAAGGAGAAACCCGAAATCTATGACGAAATTCAAGAAGCTATGCATAGGACAGAGAAAATTAAGTATCTTCTACTTCTGCTCGAAGATGAATTGCGGTGGTTTCGAGATAACAGCCCAAGAGCAAGAGAAGAATTTCGCAGAGAACTTGATACTTCTGATATTGGCTATATTTCCAGTCTTCTTACCATGTTAACAGAGGAAGACAAATTTAAGAGATGGCTTGCCCTTACTACAACTCGTTTTCAATCTTTTAAGAGGAGGTAAAAGGGGGATGGCGAAGAAGAAAATCCATGGAAACTTAGGCGTCCTGCTTACTTATTTAGGAGAGCTTTATGGTCGTCCTGACAATGCTATTAAAGAGTATATTAGTAATGCCTTAGATGAATGGATAAAAGCTAGAGAAAAATTTGAGGGTTCGTGCGAGGTGAGTTATACCCTTGAGAAAGAGAGAATAACAATTGACTACAATTCTCCAGGAATGGATGAGAAGGAATTTGATGATGCTCTTAACAAGGTGGGGGAGTCGATAAAACGAGAATCCAACATACGACAGATTGGCAAGCTGGGTATAGGTATCTTTGCCTTTAATCAGGTGGGAAGCACCTGTACCTTTTATAGCAAAAAAGCCAAAGGGATGCCTACTATTAAGGTTGTTCTTATGAGTAACTCCGATGAGTATGACATAAAAACAGCTATAAAAAGAGAATCTCGACTAAACTCTGGAATGACCATTGTCATCACTCGCTTGAAACATGACCCAACAAAGCCCCGTGGGCCATTAGCTCCTGCACAACTACAGCGCTTCTTTGCCGAGCAGTTTGACTCTGACTTAAGGGAAGGGAATTTAAAAGTCACTATAAATTGTGGCGGCAAAATTTACGAAGTTGAGCCACCCAAAATAGACTTCCCCGCAGTCGGAGAAGCTTTCAAGGAAACGCACCTTTCTACTGATTGGCACAGGAAATTTAGTTGCCAATTTTGGTTTGACTCCTCAGCGAAAAGCCATGTCTCAATTCGCCACATGGGGGTTTCTATAATTAAGGATTTGAAGACCTACCCAGCTTATGGGCTAGAAGAAAGCATTTACGCAAGCGGCTTTCTTAAGGGTTACATTGATGCCGATTTTCTTGAACCGCTGCCAGCCAGAACAAGCTTTGCAGAGAATCAGGATTGGATCCAATTCCTATCTGAGCTTGACAAAATTCGTCCTTCGCTTGAAGCCGAAATAGAAGAGTTACGCGGTGAGGAGGAAGAGAAAAGGTTAACAGAAGTTCAAAAGAGAGCTATTGAATTGGCAAGAGACATCCTAAGTACAGCAGAATTCGAAGACCTAGAGCCATTAAAAGGGTTAGGACGAAAACTCCCTGAACCAAGATTTCCGCCTAATGGATTTGATTTTGTGCCTTCTTCAATCAGGATTGAACCCGGAGAAACTGGCACTCTTCCATTAAAGGCTTTCGTGCCTAAGACAGTTCCAGACAATAGCCTGGTGAAACTTATCATTAGCGATCCCTCTTCAGTTAAATTGAAAACAAGGAGCCTGTTTCTCAGAGCGTCTGGAGCTACTGGGGATGGTGTTGTCACTGCTCATGTTTCCTTTGAGGGTAAATTGAACACTGCTGGAACAGCAGTGTTAACCGCAATAGCAGGAAAATTAAAAACGGAAGCTCATATTCGAGTCGCTGAACCGCAGCAAACAAGAGAACCAATTACTGGAATAGAGAAAGAAGGCCGTGGCATCAACTACATAGAGGAGCGTTTTGAAGACGGGCCTCATCGACATAGTGAGTTTGTGAGCGGAACAGTGCGAGTTAACGAGCTTAACCCAGATTTCACTCGCGAGAAGAAAGGCTCAGAGCAGCAACAACTCACTTATGCTGCGCTTATGGTTGGCAAAGAAGCTATTGCCTATAATGACAAATCTGGGGCAACGGATTATTTTCTTGAAAAGCTTCTTTCCTACATCTTTCAAGTAAGGGCTAAAACAAGCAAAGGATTAGCCAAAAGAAAGAAAGATTAACCCCTTTTTGGGAAAATGAAGGCTAAAGTTAAGCTGGCGCCATCGATTCTTTCCGCTGATTTTGCTCGCCTTGGCGAGCAGATTGACGAGGTGGCCAGGGCCGGGGCTGACTATATCCACGTGGATG
>CAZJWT010000150.1:0-2626 GCA_964550005.1 uncultured Clostridia bacterium
TCGGAGCGTCTTTCTCACGCACACTGAAGTGTGCTACTCCACCTTCCTCGCAGGCGTCGCTAACACGTTCCTCCTTATTCGTCGGAACAGCGACCCCTCCAATGTACTAAAATTTTTTCCAGTTTATCATAATTAAAAGACGATTGTCAAGAGAAAACATACAGGCTATGCCCCTCACTCTCGCCCTCTCCCTATAGATAAAAAGAGGCCTTTCCACACATTCACTATACTTTGCTACAAATTCGGGAAGGCCTCAAAACTTACGAGTTTCCTCTCTACTCTTTTCACCGGCGGCGCTCCATTTCCGCTTGCAGCTTGATGAGAGCACGACGAGCTTTCTTGTGTTCGGGGTCAAGTTTCAGAACTATCTGCCACTCTTTCATCGCCTGAGAAAGGTCTCCTTGAGAGTAAGCTACCAATCCATCCTGGTAATGCGTAGTAATTAATTCTTCTTTCTCTTTATCTATGGTACCAGTCTCTTCCAGTTCCTTTATATATTGTTCAATTTCCTCTTCATAGGGAGAATATCCAAGCTCTTCCCCAGATATTTTCAGCCTCTCCTTAGCTTTTGCAATATATTCTATGGCACCTTTATGCGAAGGCTCCACCTTCAATACTTCTTCCCACTGGCCAATGGCCTCTTTGAATTTGCCTGCCACATAGTAGTTTATACCCTGCTTGTAATAGATTTCTGCCTTTTCTTCTTCAGCTTTTCTTGCCGCTATCTTCGTTTTTCTCTTCTGAGAGCCCGCCTGGACAATCTTATCTCTCGCTTTCTCTAAATAGTCCTTTGCCCCCGCATGCGTCGGCTCTATCCTCAGTACCTCCTGCCACTCTCCGATCGCCTTTTGAAACTCTCCCTCAGCATAGTAGTCTATCCCCTGAAAATAATGCTTGTCTATACTTTCGCGATCCCTCCTCGCTCCTTCCTCTTTTTTTATTGCAGCTAACTTCTCTCTGGCTCTGGCAAGATAGTCTCGAGCTTCCTTATGCTCGGGATTAAGTTTTATAACTGCTTCCAGCTGTTTAATTACTTCATTAATCTTCCCTTCATCATACTGGGCTAAGACGTCCCGATACAGAATCTCCGCTTTCTCCAGTGTTTCTTCTTCCTGCCTTCGCTTTTTGGCAATTTTCATAAATTCGGAAAGCTCTTCGTTTGATGGGTCAATCTTAATAGCATTTTCCCATTGAGCAATCGCCTTACCCCAATCACCGCTAATGTAGAAAATTGCCCCCTGTGCGTAGTACAACTCACTAACACTCTTAAATTCTCCTTTATTCACAATGTCTTCCAGCCTCTTTCCAATCAACTCGAGATATTTCTTCGCCTCTTTATGTTCCGGTTCGATTTCCAGTGTTGCATTAAATGCTTCATTGGCTCTCAAAAAATCACCGCCTTTGTAATATTTTACTCCGTTCTCATAATTCTCTTTCACTTTCTTTTTCCGTTCAGCAATTATGGTCTCGGCTCTCCTCAGAATCTCCATCCTCTCAGATTCTTTTTTGGCTTCAACTTCCTCCAGGAATTTTTTTCCCGCTTTCTCCAGGTAATCCTTAGCTTGTTTGTTATCGGAGTCCAAAAATAAGGCCTCTGAGAAACTTTCCATTGCCGATTTGTAATCTCCTGCTTGGTAATTTGCGAGGCCCTGCTCAAAATATTCTTCAGAAGACGTCATCTCAGCAGGAAGAACCGCCGAGGGAATATAAACGAAGGCTAACAAAAGACAGAAAGCCAGGAATATTATCTTAATGTTTAGCCCTTGAATGTAAAATCGACTTCGCCTCAACATACTAAACCCCTCAAAATAAAACTTACCATTAAATCCCAATCCATTATATATTTTACTATAGGATTGTTACAGTGGTGTTACAAAATTGTTACATTTTTGTTAATTTTTGGCAAGAGTTTTTTTGGTGGCGCAACTTCGAGGAAAATCATGGTGGGAGAAAAATTGTAGCGGCAAAGCGCAAAGCTTTGCACAGATTGAATCTGTGCCTAAAATGGTTTTGCCCAACATTTGTAGGCCCCGATTCATCGGGGCAATCAGGAACATTCGCAGGCAGAGCCATCCTTCTGCCTCTACAACCAAATTACTTTCTATTCTGGTGGGCTTTTATCCATTTCCAGACATCTTATCCTATCTAGCAGGTTGTCAAAATCGATCGGTTTCAATATGTAATCTGCCGCTCCCATTTTTATTCCTTTCCTCTTGCGAATTCCATTAACTACAGATATCATTATGACCGGGATTAAACTTAGCGCCCGTTCTCTCTTGAGAGCTTGCAGCACTCTAAAACCATCCATCTCAGGCATAAGCACATCCAGGGTAATAAGGTCCGGAGGACTTGCCCTCGCCTTCTCTAAGCCTTCCTGACCGCCTAAAGCGAGAATCACCTCATACCCTTCCGCTTCCAAATTAATCTTAATCAAATAGCCCACATGAAATTCATCCTCAACAATCAAAACCTTACGCAATTTCATAATAGTCTCCCCAAACATCAAAATATATTTACATTAATTGTAGCGGCAAAGCGTCCCGATTCATCGGGACTTCTTTGTAGGGGACAGACGCAGTTTATGCCGATTTTTCGGCATGCCGTCCCTTCCTCTTTGTAGCAGCAA
>CAZJWT010000151.1:0-2530 GCA_964550005.1 uncultured Clostridia bacterium
TGATTCGTAAAGGGCTGCAGTGGCAACAACCAGTCCTGCGGTTTCAGTGCGGAGTATCCTGGAGCCCAAACTGACCGGGACGACTCCCACTCTCCTTGCCTTTTCCACTTCCTCTGGAGTAAAACCACCTTCAGGACCAATAAATACAGCCAGATGGAAATGCGAAACTCCGCATCCCACACTACTTCTCAGCACCTCTCTTAAGCCGTTCTTCTCTTCCATTTCCCAAGCGATTATGCCCATCTGGGGCTTCCTCTCTGAAAATTCTTTCAATGCATGGGAGAAATCTAAGACAGGAGCCACTTTGGGTATGGAGTTTCTCCTCGATTGTTTTGCCGCTTCCTGCGCAATCTTCTGCCAGCGAAGAGCTCTCTCTTTTATTCTCTTACAATCGAGTTTTACTATTGTTCTTTCAGTAGTTATGGGCACTATTTCTGAAACGCCAATCTCCGTAGACTTCTGAATAATGAAATCCAGCCTGTTCCCTTTAGGGATCGACTGGAAGAGCGTTATCTTGAGTTTCGGCTCTGTTTCCCTTCTTTTTTGGGTAATTATATTTGCTTTTATTGTGGAAAGCCCTCCAGATTTATCTATCTCTAAAATCCTGGCTCTAAATTCATTCCCATACCCATCAAATATATCTATCTCATCCCCTTTCATCTTTCTGAGAACAGTTACAATATGCTTCGCTTCACCGCCTTTAATCAAAACTTCATTGCCTTTTATATCTTTTGGTGATACAAAAAAATGGGGCATTGTTAAACACCCCTTTAAGAGCTCAAAAGTCCAAGTTTCGCAATTTTCGGACATTCATTGCCCGAACATTTTTTTAAAAATTCCCTTATTGCCTTCGTGTTCCAGACGTCGGAATTCTTCGAGTAATTTCTTCTCTTGAGAGGTTAGCTTGGTCGGCACCTGGATAATCACTCTCACATACTCATCGCCCTGACCTCTCCCATGAAGGCTGGGCATCCCCTTCCCCCTTAGCCTGAATACTTTATCTGTAGGTGTGCCCGAGGGAACATGCATCTTTACACTACTTCTTAGCGTGGGAACTTCAATCTCACCACCGAGGCAAGCTGTGGTGAAGGATAGGGGAACCTCTGTATAGAGGTCATCTTCTTCACGCTTAAATATCCTATGGGGCTTTACTTGGATTACCACATAGAGGTCTCCACTGGGGCCCCCGAGTTCTCCTGCCTCGCCTTTTCCCCGCACCCTTATGCTTGTTCCAGTATCCACTCCTGGAGGAATCTTTAAAGAAATAGAAGAACTCTTCTTAACTTTACCTCTGTCATTACATACCAGACAGGGCGTCTCGATAACTTCACCTGAGCCGCCACAGCGACTACAGGTCTGAGAAAAACTGAAAGTAACCAATCTTCCCTGAACATAGCTTACCTGCCCCGTACCATGACACTGGGGACAAGTCTTCCTTCCTGTTCCTGGCTTGGCACCAGTTCCTCCACATTTGGAACAGGCAACCGTATGGAAAATCCCGATATCTTTCTCCGTCCCGGAGGCTGCCTCTTCCAGGGTTATGCTTTGAGTATATTCGAGATCTGCACCTCTGGTTGCTCTTCTTCTTCTCCCTCTGCCTGTGCCAAAGAAATCGAAAAGGTCACCAAAAATCGACTCTCCAAAGCCGAAACCACGCAGAATATCCTCAAAGCCCCTAAAATCTGCCCCACGGAAAATATCTTCATAAGTGTAAGTAGCGTCAATCCCCGCGTGGCCAAACTGGTCATACTGGACCCTCTTCTTGGGGTCAGAGAGGACAGCATATGCCTCGGATATCTCTTTGAATTTCTCTTCTGCTTCTTTCTTCTTTTCCGGGACAACTTTATCAGGATGGTACTGAAGGGCTAAACTACGATATGCCCTTTTTATCTCATCGGGAGAGGCATCCCTGTTTATGTCCAATACCTCATAGTAATCTCTCTTAGCCAAATTTTTCTACCTCTATAAGAATGGCAAACGATTATTTCTTCTCCTCGCCTTCGTCTTTTTCTTCGTATTCAGCCTCAATTACATCTTCTTTTTCTTTCTTCTTTTCTTCTTTTTTCTCTTCTTTCTTTGTCTCTTTCTCTTCTCCCGGCTTTGCCTCCCTCTTTTTCGCCGCCTCTTTATAGACCTCCTCAGCCAATCTATGGGAAGCCTTGGTTAGGTCTTCCTGAGCCTGCTTTATCTTCTCCAGGTCCTTTCCTGCCAAAGCTTCCTTTGCATCTTTCAAGGCTTTCTCTATTTTTTCTCTCTCTTCTTTAGAGACTTTATCTCCATACTCCTTCAATGACTTCTCTGTGGAATAAACCAGCGTATCAACTTGATTTCTCAGCTCAGCTTCCTCTTTTCGCTTCTTATCATCGCTAGCAAATTTCTCAGCTTCCTTAACCATCTTATCTATCTTCTCTTCAGAAAGCTTCATAGGAGCCGTAATCTTCATACTCTGTTCTTTCCCTGTTCCGAGGTCTTTTGCAGTTACATGAAGGATTCCATTTACATCAATATCAAATGTTACCTCAATCTGTGG
>CAZJWT010000152.1:0-2528 GCA_964550005.1 uncultured Clostridia bacterium
AGCTCCCCAGCTCCCGGAACTGGAACGATACGGAGATAACTGCTGAATTGAGCATGGCCCGCGAGGTATGACATCAAGGCATAGGTCATTGCAGCAATGAGGACGGAACCCACCGCCAACCCATCCAGACCATCAGTCAAATTGACTGCATTGGAGGAACCAACGACGAGTAGAATAGCAAAAAGCGCATAGAACCACCCAAGATTAATGAACAAATCTTTCAAGTAAGGTATATTGAGCTCGGTTACGTATCCGGAATTAGCTGGATAGTAATAAAGATAAATTACAATAATTATAGCGAGAATTGATTGCCCGAATAGTTTATACCTTGCCATAAGTCCCCGACTGCGCTTTTTTATCAATTTTAGATAGTCGTCAAGGAAACCCAATAGTCCTAACCAGAGGGTGGAGAGGAGAATAATTATGGTGAAGCGATTATCGAGGCGAGCCCAAAGAAAGGTTGACACAACAAGACTAAACAGGATAATTAATCCGCCCATTGTGGGAGTTCCAGCTTTCTTCATATGGGTGGGAGGACCGTCTTCGCGTACTTGCTGACCGATATGGAATTGTTTCAATTTCCTTATTAAAAGAGGTGCAAGAATTAAACTCAGGATTAAAGAGGTAAATATAGCTCCACCGGCACGAAAAGTTATATATTTGAAGACATTGAAAGGGAAAAAGTAAACACGTAGAGGGTAGAAGAGATGATAGAACATTTACTCTCCAGATAACCACTATAGCAGCAAAGCGTAAGCTTTGCTTCCTCGTGACGCGGAGCTGGTGCTCCGCTACTCCTTTTTAGAACTGGAGTGGCGAAGCCAAGCTTCGCCATTATAACGCAGAGCTACCGCTCTGCCACTACAATTGTCGACGGAAAAGATATTTTGTGATTTCCTCGAGTCCCACTTTTCGGGACCCCTTAATCAGCACTGCATCCTTTGGCTTAAGTAATTCCTTCAGTTTCCTGGAGGCAAATTTCTTGTCTTTGAATGAGAATATATTGCCCCTTTCCATTCCCCATTCCCGCGCAGCCTGGGCGATAAATTGGGCATCCTTTCCTATTGTGATTAGACTATAGATTGAGCTGGTAGCCACTATCTTGCCAACCTCCCGATGAAATTTTTGACTTAGCCTACCCAATTCCAGCATATCGCCCAGAACGACTATTTTCCGCTGGGAGGGAAAAGACGAAATAAGTTCACTTAATGCAGCTTTTACAGAAGTCGGATTGGCATTATAAGCGTCGTTAATGATTGTTACCTCGCCGTGTTTCAACTTTTCCATCCTCAGTTTAGGAAATCTGAATTCCCTAAGCACATCAGCCATCAGGGAAAGAGAGATGCCAAACTCTTTAGCAACGCTTATGGCAGCGAGTGCATTATGGATGTTGTAACGGCCCAAACAGTATAAATCAAATTCCTTTCTATCTCGCCCTACGTGGATCGTGAAAGAAAGTTTTTCCTTCCCCCCGGACGCACTTGTCACAACATCACTCGCCCGGACATCAGCATGAGGATGTGTTCCAAAAGTAATTATTTCCCGTTTTATCTTTTTGAACTGGCTCCTCAAGTACAAGTCGTCTATATTTAATACGACTTTCCCTCGTGAAGGCAGGAGTTTAACAAGTTCCATTTTAGCAGAAAGTACATTGGAAATGCAACGGAAAAATTGGAGGTGAGTAGCACCTATATTAGTAATCACTCCAATTTGTGGTAGCGAAATTTCTGCCAGTCTCTCAATCTCTCCGGCATGGTTGGCTCCCATTTCAAGAACCAAAAACTCCGTCTCAGGACAAATCTGGAAAAGCGTCAAAGGAAGTCCGACTATGTTGTTGTAGTTACCAGGAGTGGCCACCACTCTATACCTCGCCAAGAGCAGGGCTTTCAACATATCCTTCGTTGTCGTCTTGCCATTGCTACCAGTTACTCCCACAACTACAGGATTGAACTTCTGACGATAAAACTTCGCTAATTGTTGCAGGGCAGTCAAGGTATCGGTTACTTTTATAATCGCTACTTTTGTAACAAATTTTTCCCTCATCCGAGAAACAACCGCCACCTTTGCACCCTTGTCTATCGCCTCTTCGAGAAAATCATGTCCATCAAACCTTTCTCCTTTCAGGGCAAAGAAGATTTCTCCCTTCCTTATAGTGCGACTATCAATGGACACCCCGGAAATTTCTCCTTCCTGGCTTCCACAGATTAATTCACCCCGGACAGCTCTTATTACTTCTCTTATAGTAAGTCTTTCCATACTATTCCTTTCTAAAGTCCTCTTAACACCTTAAGGATGAACGGATAGTTGGTTCGGGCGACCAAGGTCGCCCCTACATTAACTAGGATTTGAAAGATAATTTGTGAATAGCTTCAGGAAATTTAGCCAAAAAATGAGGACGACTATCTTCTTTCAAGCCCCGATAAATCGGGGTTCGACTCCCGCCCTGCGGAGAGAGTTTATTTTTGCGCCCTTAAGAGTCGTTGCGAGGAAGCGAAGCAACCGAAGCCCCGATTTATCGGGGCCACGGC
>CAZJWT010000153.1:0-2514 GCA_964550005.1 uncultured Clostridia bacterium
ACATTAGCAGTAATATGGGTGGGCGAAAGACCTGCTCGCATCAGCTTAGCTTCTACTTCATCCGCAATTTGATTGAGAGTTGTATCACTCGTGTAAAATAGATGGTCAATGGTAGAGAGGTCCATAACCGAGATTGCTCGCGTATCCTTAGGAGGTTTGAATCCCGGAAAATGTTTTTCCAATTTCGCAATCATCTCTTTATCTTTCTGGTCGGTTCCCAGAAGGGTCAGAACGCGCTTATTCATTGTGCGAATCTTATTGCGAGCCATGCGCCTGGCTTCACTGAGACTAATCTCCTCATGTTCAAAAACCCTCTTACGGCGATGAAGGTCTCTGGCGATTTTGGTAACCATCTGTTTATCCGGTTCCCAGTGGAAACCAAAAAGCATAAGATAGACCAGAGCCTGTTGTTCCTCATCTAGGGAAGCAGTTAAATGATGAAAGGTCTGAGCGTAATCCTCAAACTTCCTCATACCCACGGAAAAGCGAGCATCCTGGGTATCAGGTTTATATTCAGTCATTAAGCCAACCACGAAGCTGGCCGGGTCAATTTTAATGTGGGGATTTCTTTGGGCAGCTTCTATCAAGGCCTGGTAAGCCATCCAGACCTTGTAGAAAGCCATGAAGCGGACATTCCTTTCCGACTGGACAATCATATCGTGAATCGCCTTGCGGGCAGCCAGATTCTCAATCAATCTGTAACCTTCTTCTACATCTCTTTCTCCAATGATGTCGAAAACCTTGACAATCTTGTCCAGGTGAAGAATTAGTCGGGCGTCCTTATCCACATTAAAATATTCCCTGAAGTTCCTGTGCAGCGTTACCAGTTTCTCCGCCGCCCAGACTTCCAGTTCCATATCAGTCATCTGGCCATTAGCCCTCAAATATCTGACTTCGGAGACGAGTTTCATTGCGGCATTATGCATGTGGTCGGGAATTCCTATGTAACGCAGGATATCTTTGCGGGATAGATTCAAAACAAAATCCAGGAATAAACCGTCTTTCGGCACGCAAAATCCCCCGTAACCTTCTCCTCCAGGCGGTACGATGCGGTCTTTACGCAGACTCATAACATAAGCCATCTCTTCCACATCGCCTTCCATAATCGCATTGATCAAAAGGGACAGGGCATCGGAGAAAGATACAGAGGTCTCAAAATTGGCGTTCTCGGCAGTTTTGTTAATCTCAGTTATAGCTATACTCGGATAACTACGAATATGACGGCGATGATAAAGCTCGTAGAGTCTTCTCCCGGCAAGTTCGGCTTCTTTCCCGTCTCCGGCAATCAACTGGTCCCATTCCAGAATAGATTCTAATTCCCTCTCCCCTAAATCAACTCTGCTCGGTGTATAAAGTAGATGATAGCGCTTATTACCTCCTGTGGACTCGTAGTAATATAGGGGATGCAGAGTGAGGTGGTTTAACCCGTGCTCAGCCAAAACTTCCTTCATTGCAGTGGTAGTGGACAATCCGTTTTGTAGTCTATCCATGTGGTTACGCATATAGGTATCAACTCGATAATCAAGCTTCAAAGACTCATCCCTTTTGTCTAACTCTTTGATTAACTCACGCCGAGCTTCCCGCAGGATAAAGCACTCCAAATCTTCTTGATACGCACGATGCTCTTTGATAACTTGCTCAATTGCCTTCTTTCTTCCTACCTTACGCTCTTTTTCATATTTCTTAATCTGAGGCTCAATCTCTTCAGCATTCTTTTCCAACACTCTTTCTGCAGCAATTTCAGTCAGTCGGGCACGATTTATCCTGACATATTTATTTACCAGAGATGGATCGTTAGCATTGTCGGGATTATATCGCCTTCCTTCTTGTTCTGCGTACTCAATCAGGACAGCTAACTCCGCAACTGCTCTCATTAATTCAGCGGGATAAGCTCTAATCACAACTTCTATGGCCTCGCCTTCAGACTTGTTCTGCGTAGCCATAACCTCTTGTACCTCTGGCCATAGACCCTGTTCCATAATAATTTTCTTACCAATGGCCTGAATCCTCTGTCTATATTGAGCCTTTTTCTCTTTTACTTCTTTCTCCAGTCCATAGTCAGCAATAACATTCTGGAGGGCCATGCTCTCTTCCAGCCAGCCCTGGGCCAGAGTCTTAGTCATCCCCGGCCCCTGCGTAGTCAATATATGTAGACACGGAAGCGTTCTTTTCTTCCTGTCAGCCCTCTTCGCTAGCTTCCCTGCCTCGTCCTGAAGCCTCTTCTTTACTCCTTTGGGATGATGACCTTTATTGATTACCTGCCTGGAAGCCTCAACAAGAGAAAAGCCTTTCTGCTCGCTTAATCTTTTTGCTCGGTATAAGAGATTAGTTCCAGCCACATTAGTTGCTTCAATTATGACCTTGCGTACAGCTTCAAACCGAGAAAGTTCTTCTCTTTCTACACATAAGCTTACCTCTCTCGCCAAGTTACGGTAACTTTCTCCTATGAGAGCAGCAATTAAGCCCACCTCTTCTTGCAAACCGTTTCTTCTCACCACCTGCCTGATAGCTTCT
>CAZJWT010000154.1:0-2513 GCA_964550005.1 uncultured Clostridia bacterium
CTTCTGAAGAGGTAATTCACTATTTGAAGCACCATTCACGGGCATTGATATTTAGCGCCAGTCCTCCGCCGGCTTCGGTGGCTGCGGTTTTAGAGGCCTTAAAGATTATAGAGGAAGAACCTGAGCGCCGAGAACAATTATGGAGAAATACCAGAAAGATGAAACGGGGCTTCCAGGAGATGGGATACGATACAGGCACCAGCGAGACCCCCATCATTCCTCTTCTCGTTGGAGATGATATGCAAGCCTTTAAGATGTGGAAAATTCTCTTCGAAAATGGCATATTTGCCAATCCTTTTGTCAGTCCAGCTGTTCCCGTAGGGAGAGCTATAATTCGTACCAGTTATATGGCTACCCACACAACTGAGCAATTGGACAGAGTCTTGGAAACTTTTGAAAAGGTGGGAAAACAATTAGGGATAATTCCTGGGCGAAGATTCCCCAAGAAAAGGCGACCCCCTACTTTTAGGGCCAGAATGAGAAGGGGAAGAATGGTGATGAAGGAAGGTATCAGTAGAAGATTTAAAAGCTGGATGCATAGAATATACGGAGTGAGGCAATAGCCGAAGCAGTTCATAGCAATTAGTTCATAGTTCATAGCACCTGGCGGGGGAATTTATGAACTACGAACTATTGGGGGGATATGAAAGAATGGAGTTTTTGGCATTGGTGTGGCGAAAGTACCTCGTTAATATCTTAGACATTCTAATCGTAGCATACATAACATACAAATTGTTCATGTTGCTCAAAGGCACTCGTGCTATTCAGGTTCTACGCGGGCTATTTATTCTAATTTTAGCTACCCTTGTGGCTCGGGCACTCCAGTTCCAGACCGTGAGCTGGATATTGAAGGGTTTCTGGGTTGCCGGCGTAATTGCAATAGTTATTGTCTTTCAGCCAGAACTTCGAAGCCTCCTGGCGCAGATTGGAAAAGGCCCTGTGGTGAAAACATTTTTTAGGGAAAAGTTAGTTTTTGTTGACGAAATTGTCAAAGCCCTGGAGAGACTTAGCAAGAAAGGTTTTGGGGCTTTAATTGTCCTGGAGCAGAATACAGGGCTTCGTGACTATATCGAAAGTGGTGTAACTATTAATGGGGAAGTCACGGCTGAGCTCCTGTCCTCTATATTTATGAGTCGTGCACCCATCCACGATGGTGCAGTCATCATTCAGAATGAGAGAGTCATTGCTGCTGGATGCGTCTTACCTCTAACTCACGATCCCGGGGTGAGCAAAATTCTTGGTACCCGGCACAGGGCAGCAATCGGGATTACCGAAATCTCCGATGCCTGGGCAATAGTCGTTTCAGAGGAGACGGGGGATATTTCCCTCGCACGCAATCGAAAATTGGAGACGAAGGTAGATATAGAGGAATTACACTCCGAGCTAACTAAGCTCTATAAGGGAAAATTAGCAGAAGTAAGAGAGCAGTTCATTCAGTTCTAATTCATCACGATTCAAATGATAAAGAAATTTAAAGAGAACTTAGGAATAAAGATCATAGCTCTACTTTTGGCAATTTTCTTGTGGTACTATGTGAAATACCTGGGAAAGTAATTTCAGGAAGAGTTTATGGTAAGACTATTTGGTACCGATGGGATTCGGGGTATTGCGGGTAAGTATCCTCTCATTCCTGAATTCGTTGAGAAAATTGGAATTGTCTCTGCTGAAACTCTGACCCACCACTTTCTTCCTTCCAGAGAAGCCCGTTTTCCTAAACCAACTATCATTATAGGTCGTGATACCAGAGAATCTGGCGAGATGCTCTTTGATGCCCTGGCAAATGGATTAATTGAAGGAGGAGTTGATGTTTGGGATTGTGGGGTGATAACCACTCCAGCCATCTCTTACTTAACCCAGGCTACAAACTCCCTTGCGGGCATTGTTATTTCAGCATCCCATAACCCATACCAATTTAATGGAATCAAATTCTTTTCTCATTCGGGAACGAAGCTTCCAGACGAAGTGGAGAGCGAGATAGAAGAGAAGCTGGGAGCTCTTAGGCACTCAAAGACAATAAAGGAAAAGAAAGGCAATATCATTCCTTTCCGGAAAGCTAAGGAGAAGTACGTTGATTTTATAAAGAGAAGCATCCCTGAAGGGGTAAATTTTTCTGGACTCAAAATGGTCATTGATTGTGCCAATGGCTCGGTTTCCGAAATCGGCCCAGAGATTTTTAGTGACCTGGGGGGAGAAGTCATCGTGGTGAATGACGTTCCAGACGGGAAGAATATCAACGAGGGTTGTGGCTCCCTCCATCTGGAAGTAATTCAGAAAGCTGTGAAAAGAAACCGAGCCGACTTAGGATTTGCCTTTGATGGCGATGGAGATCGAGTGCTTTTTACGGATGAGAAGGGAAGCGACCTCGATGGCGACCACCTTATGGCATTGTGTGCTCGTTGCCTGAAGAGAAAGGGAAAATTGAAGAATAATACCCTGGTGGTGACATCTATGTCTAACTTAGGACTTCTTCTGGCAATGGAAAGAATAGGAATTCGCGTGCTCCAGACCAAAGT
>CAZJWT010000155.1:0-2488 GCA_964550005.1 uncultured Clostridia bacterium
TCGAAGATTGTACTTGTAGGGGACGGACTCTGTGCCGTCCCTTCTTTTGGGCGACCACGGAGTGTCGCCCCTACGCGACCTGAGATTTTTGGCGTTGCTCGAAGAGCAAAAAATTATCACCGAGCGAACCAAATCCCGAGCGCCCCTCTAACCGAGCGACTCCGAAAACTATCCCTTCATCCTCTCCTTCATCCTACTTACCGCGGCTCTCAATGCCAAGAGATAGCCATCCGGGCCGAAACCACAAATCTGCCCGACAGCAACCGGGGCAATTAGAGACTTCCGACGAAACTCTTCCCGGGCATAGATATTTGACAGATGAACCTCGATAACGGAAATTCCTGTTCCCACAATAGCGTCACTGATAGCCACACTTGTATGGGTGTAAGCAGCTGGATTAATGATTAAGAAGTCGAATTTCCCCTTAGCTTTTCCAATAGCCTCCACAATTTCCCCTTCATGGTTAGACTGGAAGAACTCAACCTCGCATTTTAGTTCTTTAGCTAATTCGACCATTTTCTTGTTAATTTCCTTTAGACTCAGCCTGCCGTATATCTCAGGCTGCCTCTTACCCAAAAGGTCAAGATTGGGACCGTGAATCACTAAAAGCTTCATTTCTCCTCCTAACAGTTCCGAAAATTACTCTATGAGCCGTCTAACTACATTTATCACTATATCCTCGGGCACATCGTTCCGCACTACAACCCTTCCTATCCTCTCTGGCAAAACGAACCTGACCTTCCCTGCCCGCACCTTCTTATCGAGAGAAAGAATTTGTATAATACTATCTACACTTAGCTTTACTGCAATTCTGCCGGGCAAACCAGCTTTTCCAATTAAATGCTCAATTCTATCTCTCGCTTCCTTTTTCAACATTCCCATTTCCTCGGCAATTCTACAGGCGCCAATCATACCAATTGCCACAGCCTCACCATGCTTGTACTTTTTATAATCAGTAAGAGCCTCGAGTGCGTGGCCAAGAGTGTGACCAAAATTGAGAATCGCCCTCAGCCCTTTTTCTTTCTCGTCCTTTTCCACAATCCCTGCCTTAAGCCGGCAACAGCGAACCACAACGGTCTCCAAGACTTCCCAATCAAGTTCCCTTAACCTTTTAATATTCTCTTCCAGATATTCAAAGAAATTCTTATCGAGAATAACGCCATATTTAATCACCTCCGCCATCCCCGCCTCCATTTCCTCACGCGGCAGGGTTTTCAAAACAGCGAGGTCAATATAAACCAGAAGCGGCTGGTAGAAAGACCCTACCAGATTCTTACCTTCGGGAAGATTGACCGCCACTTTGCCACCCACAGAACTATCCACCTGAGCCAGCAAAGTAGTGGGTACTTGAACTATGGGAACACCTCGCATAAAGGTTGCGGCCACATATCCAGCAAGGTCACCAATCACCCCGCCTCCCAATCCAACAATAACAGATTCCCTTTCCAGCTTGTATTCTACGCATATAGCATAAAGTCTATTAGCCTCACCCAGAGACTTATGCTCCTCACCCTCAGGCACTTGAGCAGTAAAGACTTGAAATCCAGCTTCCTGCAAGCTTCTGTCAACCGTTTTCAAATAGTATTCAGCAATCGTGGGATTGGTAATAATAAGGATCTTAATCCCTGTGGTGTATTTCTTAAGAATTCTACCAATCTCATCCAAGGAATAGCCGATGAGAATATCATAACTCTTCTTACCCAGTTCGACTTTTACTTTCTTCATTTTCTTTTTCCCTCAGATAGGGGTCTCTGAAAAAGTCTTGTTTTTAGTCTGTCATTGCGAGTCCGAAGGGCGTGGCAATCTTATTCTCCGACGATAACAACGAGATTGCTTCGTCGCTTTGCTCCTCGCAAAGACACTTCGTGGGACTTTTTCAGAGATCTCAGATAGGAATTTGATAATCTCATCCACAACTTCTTCTATCCCTTTATGGGAAGTATCAATCATCCTGCTACATCTCTTATAAAATCGTTCTCTTTTCTTTAAGAGCTTCTTTACTTCATCCTCAGGGTTGTCCACATTTAGTAGCGGTCGATAATCCGTCCTACTTGTGCGCCTCAGAATCACTTGAGGTGAAGCGGTTAAACATATAACCACCCCGTTTCTTTCTAGTTCTTCCATGTTCTCACTTTTCTGAACCACTCCACCACCGGTATCTATGACAAAGTTATCCAACATTGCCACACACTTAACAGCTTTTGTCTCTACATCCCGGAAGTAAGGTTCACCCCTTTCCTTGAAAATCTTAGGTATAGACATCCCCACATCTTTCTTAATCATCTCATCGGTACTGATATATTTCATATTCAATTTTTCAGCCAACTTTTTCCCTATAACCGTCTTCCCCGTGCCCATCATTCCTGTCAAAACAATATTCATCGATTAACCTCAATTTTCATTGTCGAGATTGCTTCACTCGGCTGGCAATGACACTTCAAAAAGATACCGTCTTTTTAACGAAATCATATCAATTTTTTGCCAACAA
>CAZJWT010000156.1:0-2478 GCA_964550005.1 uncultured Clostridia bacterium
ACGATTTCTACGGCGATTGGCCTTCCAGGGAATGGACAAATACGATATTGGGGAGCATAAGAGTCCGGACGGAAAAATGGAAAAATCTGGTGGTTGAATCCAGATTATATTACCGCCAGCATGACGACAAGTTTATCGGTGATGTGACTGACCCTGATTCTTATGTGAACTATCACACTACTTTCCTTTATGGAGGCGAAGTCCAGTTGCGCACTCAATGGGAAAGAATGGGAGAATTTGTATTGGGGACAGAGTTGGCGAAAGAGGAGCTGGCGAGTAGCCGGTTAGGCGACCATTCTAATCTCAGGGGGGCAGTATACGCAGAGTACGGTGTCTCCTTAGGCAGGAGGTTCACCCTCAATCCTGGAATTAGAATAGACCACCACTCAGGATGGGGATGGCAGTTTTCCCCATCAATGAATATAGGTTACTTTCCCTCCCGTAAGATGAGGCTACACTATTCTTTGGGAAGATCGTTTAGACCTCCGGATTATACGGAACTTTACTACTGGAGTCCCAAAAATGTAGGTAACCCCAGACTGGTAGTTGAACAGGCCTGGTCACATGAGCTGGGAGGAGATTTTGAGTTAAATACTTGGCTATGTTCAAGAACGGCTCTCTTTTTCAGAAATGAGCGGAATCTCATTGACTGGGTTAGAAGGGATTCTCTGTCGCCCTGGGAGGCGGTGAAGATTGGAAAGGTCTACACCTATGGAGTGGAGTCCTTGTTAGAGGTTGCATTAAAGAGTTCAGCATGCCTATCTCTCGGTTATACTTTTCTTAAATCGGAATCGGAAGAGTTAGAGAACTATGTTTCGAAGTATGTTCTAAACCATCCCCAGCACCAGGCCTCTTTGGGAATTAACTTTCCTCTTCTCTGGGGAGTTCGGCAGAATTTAAAAGGAACATATAAACAGCATAGCCATAAAAGGGGATATTTCATTTTGGACGGTCGGCTCTCAAAAACCCTGGGGCAGTTAGAATTTCACTTAGGGGCTACCAATCTCTTGGACATCTCCTACGAAGAGGTACCGGGAGTGCCTATGCCTGGGAGTTCGATTGACTGTGGAATTAAATTGGAGTTTTGAGAAGATTTTTTGGAGTCCCCGATGAAATCGGGGGAGGGTTCATAATGGAAGCTTGCTTTCGTTAGGAATCAGATTTCTATTGGGAGGTAAATTTTCCTTTCAGGAGCGAAAGATGGTGCTAAAAACTAAAGGGATGGTTCTCTGTGCTCTCTTTGCCGCTTTGACTGGAGTGGGAGGGCTAATCGCTATTCCTTTACCTTTTACTCCAGTTCCGATTACTCTTCAGACATTTTTCACTTTTCTGGCAGGAGCCATACTGGGGAAGTATCTGGGAGCTTTAAGTCAATTGATATATCTTCTCCTGGGAATTGTGGGACTTCCTGTCTTTGCTAAGGGTTCAAGTGGAATTGGTGCTCTTCTTGGACCTACTGGTGGGTACCTGGTGGGATTTATCCCTGCTGCTTTCCTTGTGGGGTATCTATTGGAGAGGAAGGGAAATCCCGCCATTGGACTAATATTTCTGGCTATGGTGGTGGGAGTCCTGGCGATATATCTGCCGGGAATGGGCTGGCTGATGTGGGTGGCAAAGATGAATCTGGTCAAAGCGCTCCTTCTAGGTGCTTTACCCTTCTTGCCAGGAGATGCAGTCAAGATTGTGGTGGGCGCACTTATCGTGAAGAGGGCAACACGACTAAGAAGAGCGATATAAAAATGGCCGCTGTCCCTTTTTTGTATTTTCTTTTGTAGGGGTTCAATTCATTGAACCCGTTTAATCGGGTCTAAAAGAAGAGTCTTGACAGAAATATAGGATTATTATAATATAAATCAAAAATATTCTCCGAGCCATCTTCCCTAAGTCCAAGAGATACGGTGGATGGCCGATAGAGCGTGTCGGGAAATCGGTGCGCTTTCCGTGCTTGAGAAGGAGAAATTAATCCAGTATTTTGCAAGCGCGGAATGCTGGATTTTTTATTTTTTGAGGCATGTAAAAAAGTAGCCTGTCCCCTTTTCTACTGGACTTGTGGAGAGGAAATAATGCAAAATATTCTAAGTTCATTAAATAAAGCTCTGAGCTTGATTATTTCTTTAGATAGAGAAATTTTCAGTGTCGTTTTGCTCTCTTTCTCCGTCTCACTGACTGCTGTGCTTTTCTCTTCTTTATTGAGCCTCCCTTTAAGCCTCTTGCTTGCTCTAAAAAAATTTCCCGGGAGCAGGTTCATCGTGAATACCATAAATAGTTTGATGGCAGCGCCGGCAGTGGCTATTGGGCTGGTAATCTATCTTCTTATCAGCCGTCGAGGGCCTCTGGGAATTCTCGGGCTACTCTATACACCCTGGGCTATGATTATTGCTCAGGCTCTGCTGGCGACTCCGATTATCACCAGCCTTTCCCAGCAAACTCTGAAAAGAGTTGGTTCTATGGTCAGGGAGACAGCGGTCAGTTTGGGTG
>CAZJWT010000157.1:0-2465 GCA_964550005.1 uncultured Clostridia bacterium
CCGTTCCTCCTTATTCGTCGGAACAGCGACCCTACATATGTGAATCCGCTCCGAAAGAGTCCGACGCCTCCATGGGGTTCGGAGTCCTGTCGGACCTGTGCTTTCCAATCCATCGGAGCGTTTATTTGGAGTAGCTCCGATTCATCGGAGCGTCAATATCTTAGGCCGAGCAATTTCAACAACATTCCATCTATTGCTAAATTGACATTAACATTCCTGTTAATCAATCCGAGAGTTTCCATAACCATTTCTATCTTTTTCTGTCTTAGTATGGATGGCTTTTCAACAAACTTCCTGCCCAAATCCGCTAATAAAAAATTCAATAATTCTAGTACAGATTCTCTATCTCCGGAGATTTCAGCCGAAAATTGAAATAGACTACCGTAATCTCCAAATAGGGAGCCTCCTGTTTCAAAAATCTCACTCAACCGTTCCACGAACTCAGGAGTCTTTCTTTCCAGATAGTAAAGCGCCCGACCAATGCTCCCAGAAGAATGCCAGGCCAACGAGCGTGCCTCATCAGATGTCACGTGGTATTGGTCTCTCAGCATCTTTTCTATTAGAGTGCGAGGAATTTGCTTGAATAGTATTAGTTGACAGCGAGAGCGAACGGTGGAGAGAAGACGGTAAATGTTCTCAGTTATGAGGATGAGGATTACTTGCGGAGGTGGCTCCTCTAAAGTCTTTAACAAACAATTGGCAGCGTCTTCGGTAGCACTGGCAGCATCGTCTATAATATATACTTTCCAGTTTCCCTCCAGTGGCTTGTAAGAAACGCTTCTCTGGAGTTTCCTAATCTGTTCAATGGAAATTGCAAGCCTGCCCTCTCGGGGGGTAATTAACTCTACATCTGGATGTGTTCCATTTTCAATCTTTCTACAAGAATCGCAGCCGTCGCACCCATCTGAGCAGGAGGAGCGGCAATTCAAGGCCTTGGCAAAGGCAATGGCAGTCGTCCGTTTGCCAACACCGTCGGGCCCCACAAAGAGGTAAGCGTGAGCACACCTGTTGTTCTCTATCGACTTCTTCAGTATATTAACCGCTACTTCCTGACCAATAATTTCAGAAAACTTCATTCTATAACTTTCCAATCTTCGACTGGTTCTGTCTTAGAAAACCTTCCCTGCAGAAGGACTTCAAACATTTCTACATGCGTTGCTGTAGCAGCAAAGCGCAAGCTTTGCCTTTCTGTAGGGGACGGACTCTGTGCCGTCCCTTCCTTTGGGCGACCACGGAGGGTCGCCCCTACATTCATGCAGAACTTCGTTCTGCAGCTACACATATCAACAACTATTTTACCAATTTTTCAACAATTTTTACAACTTCTAAATGTGCTTCTTCCGGGGTCTCCTTCACTCTAATCAATTTAATCCGTCCAGGCTCTCTGGAAGCGATTTCAAGATAACCCTTCCTTACCCTCTCGTGAAACTTTATGGACTCGCGTTCCATCCTGTCCATTCTTCTCCCGGAAATTTTTTTGACTCTCTTCAATCCCTCTCTCACGTCAATATCCAAAAAAATGGTTAAATCGGGCTTCAAACCAGACGAGGCAATCCGATTTAACTCTTTGACCATTCGTATATCCAGCTTTCGCCCATAGCCCTGATAGGCAAGAGTAGCGTCGGTATAACGTTCACAGACGACAATCTTGCCCTTTCGGAGTGCGGGAAGAATAAGTTCTGATGTATGCTGCGCCCTTCCAGCCTCATACAAAAGGACCTCTGTAATCTTAGAAATTCTGTTTCTGGGATTCAGGATTATCCGGCGCAGAGATTCAGCAATGCTCGTTCCACCCGGTTCCCTCGTGCGCACCACCTTATGGCCCTGCCTCTTTAAGTAACGAGCAAGCAGGAGAGACTGTGTAGTCTTTCCCGAGCCATCGGGCCCTTCTAAGGTAATAAACAATCCCTTCTTCGTTCTGTTCATTCTTAAATTTATGTTTTTCTATTCGTCTTATGGATTTCTTAAACGAATTCTTTTGTCCAAAGTAATCGTCTGACCATCTGAAGTTAAAGTCAAAGTTGCTACACGAACCACATATTGCGCTTCATGAACAAACCAGATGCTCTGGAGATTGTCTTCTATCAAAGTTGTTGTGACTCCGCCCACCACACGATAGAGCGCTGTCCCTGTTGCACTTGGGGCTCCGGTACCACTATCTCCCCTATAGTATGTCATGTTCCTGTTTCCTCCTGCGTCAAAGAGAACAAAATTTATGGAAGTGGCAGAGGCACCCACAGCAGGGACTATTCCCCCTGGATTGGCGCACTGACGAATATTCCGGCTCATCTCCTCCATTGCCACCCGTGCGTTCTGCTGAACAGAGATCTGGTGCCTGCTCTGCCGCCATATATCAAAGGTATTGGTGAAAAAACTTGCCACACCAAAGGCTAATACTCCGAGCAATGCTACCACAATCATCAGTTCAATCAGAGTAAACCCTTTTCCTCTTTCCATCTCTTTCT
>CAZJWT010000158.1:0-2460 GCA_964550005.1 uncultured Clostridia bacterium
ATTTTATTTGTCAAATCATCTGTCATAACAATCCAGTCAAGCACGGCTTGGTGGAAGAGCCCGAAGATTATCCTTGGTCAAGTTATCACAATTATTATTCAGATGATGATTCCTTATTTAAGATTGATAAATTACCGTTTTCGTTGTAAGGATTCTGCACAGATTGAATCTGTGCCTACATAGTAGGGAGTTGAGGAGAAGGTTTTATGGGCACAATTTCAAATTCTGCATTGCAGATTTTTAGGTGAGGTTTTAACCGTGCAGGGCAGGGAAAATGACTTTTGCAATACAGGTAAAAATTTTTTCAGAGGAGAAAAGCAATGGAAGAGAAAGAAGTGGATTTGAGGGATTACATCAATATGGTAAAGAAAAGGTGGAAAATCATTTTACTTATTTTTTTGGTTTCCACAATAACGAGCGCGGTGGTGAGCTTTCTCTTACCCAAGACCTATGAATCCTTAGCAATGGTCAGAATCGGGGAAATGAGAGACAGACCATTAGAAGATCCTTCCACAGTCATAGAGATTTTTAAGACGAAACCGCTATTGGAAAAAGTAGCAGAAGAACTTAACATTCCCCAGGCCCATGAGAGATTAGAAGAATTAGTTTCAAAGATAAAGATGAGGGAAAGGTCTGGGCTTCTGGAGATAAAGGGAAAGGGAGAAACTCCCGAGGAAACTCTGAAATTGGTAAATGCGGTGACTGCGGCTCTTTTAAAAAGGCACGAGCAGATTTTTGAGCAGGCGAAGAGGATTCTTGAGGAGTATCTTGCTTCTGGTAATGAGCGTCTAGCCGAAATTGAGAAAGAGATTGAGATGCTCCAGAAAAAGATAGACCAACTTAGAGCCACCAATTCCGAGGCAACAGCCACGGTTGCCCGGGGATATATGGAGAGCCTGGAGAGAAGCCGTGACAGATATGAACAACTCCAGGTAGAATTAAGACAGAAAAAAATGGAGGAATCCTACGGCACCGTTTCTACAGAGTTAGTAGTTGCTCCTACAACTCCTGAAAATCCAATCGGGCCTAAAAAAAAGCAGAACATCGTGATTGCCGGAATTTTAGGATTATTTGTTGGATTTGTTTCCGCAGCCTTAGTCGAATATTTTGAAAAACCTCCAGCAATTTCTTGATTATTATTGACCTTCGCATATTTTAGTGAGTAAGAAGCTCTAACCTTTTCTTCCTCTCCCCTTTGGGGAGAAGCCCTCACCTTTTCTTCCTCTCCCCTACGGGGGAGAGGGTATAGGGTGAGGGGGTTCAGTTTAAAGGAAACCGAATGAAAGCTCTTATCTTGAGTGGTGGTAGAGGAACCCGCCTCCGTCCTATTACCCATACAAGTGCTAAGCAGCTCCTTCCAGTAGCCAACAAGCCAATCCTTTTCTACGGAATTGACGCCGTAAAAGAGGCAGGAATCAAAAATGTTGGCATTGTTATAGGCGAGACGAAGAAGGAGATAAGGAATGCTGTGGGCACAGGAAAAAAGTGGGGAATTAATGTCACCTATATTGAACAGGAGATTCCCCTGGGATTGGCGCATGCGGTAAAAATTTCTCAAGATTTTATAGGAGATGAAAGCTTTGTTATGTATCTCGGCGATAATCTAATTAAAGATGGCATTACCTCGTTAGTAAGAGAGTTTGAGAACACGAGACCCAATGCACAGATTCTTCTGGCTCATGTTCCACATCCCGAACAGTTCGGCGTCGTTGAATTGAAAGGGAAAAAGGTTGTTCGCTTGGTGGAAAAGCCGAAGAGGGCAAAGAGCGACTTGGCTCTGGTTGGCGTTTATATGTTCGACAAGAACATTTTTGAAGCTGTGAATAATATCAAACCTTCTTGGCGTAACGAATTAGAGATTACAGATGCCATTCAGTATCTTATTGACCATGACTTTACTGTCCGTCCACACATCATCACCGGATGGTGGAAAGATACAGGAAAGTTAGAGGATATACTGGAAGCTAACAGGATTATTCTGGACGATTTAAAGAGCCATATAGAAGGCAAAGTAGATGAGAAATCAAAACTGTTAGGAAAAGTGAGGATTGAGAAGGGAGCCGAGATTAGAAATAGCGTAATCAGGGGACCAGTAATTATCGGAGAGAATAGTAGGATAGTCAACTCTTATGTCGGACCTTTCACTTCCGTCTACTTCAAAGTTACTATTGAAAATAGCGAGGTAGAACATAGCATTATTCTTGAGAATAGTAAAATTAGAGATATCAAAAGAATTGAGGACAGCTTAGTAGGACAAAATGTTGAAATATTGAAGTCGGATGCAAAACCATCTGCTTATAGAATTATGGTAGGCGACTCCAGCCGGGTGGAAGTAGTATGATTGTAGCCGCAAAGCACTGTCATTGCGAGGGAGCCCCGCACAACAAATGTGCGGGATAAACTCCGCGACCGAAGTCCCGATTTATCGGGACCACGCTCCTTTCAGTCGCTCGCAGTGAC
>CAZJWT010000159.1:0-2450 GCA_964550005.1 uncultured Clostridia bacterium
ACGTCAACTAAGTTTCATATCGCTATGGCTCATGGATCGTTCTATTATATTCCAAATATGCGAGTGAATGATCATGTATTTAGAATTGAAGAGATCGAAAACAGCGGCATGGATTATATCGCACTGGGGCACTGGCATGAAATGAAACCTTGCTCAAAGAAGCCTCCAGCCTGGTATTCTGGCCCGCCGGAGTGGATACCTGACCAAAAAGAGAAAGGTGGGGTGCTTTTAATTAGCGTCTCGGACGCAGGTGAGGTTAAGGTTGAACCTAAGATGCTTGGGCTTCGGGACTATGATGAAATACCGCCGATAAATGTGAGTGACATACATGACCTAGCGAAGCTAAAAGAGAAAATCCTCCAGGGAGCAAATCAGAATTTGGTGAGAAAAGTCACTCTTACAGGGCTCCGTGATGCCGAACTTATAATAAATCCTGAAGAATTGGAAGACTTACAGGAGAAGTTTTTTCATCTTAGTATCATAGATGAATCCCATCCGAAGCTAGGAGAAGTCACAGAGGATGAGGAACGGTTGATCAGGAATAGATTTATTAAGCTGATGAAGGAGCAAATCGAAGGATTGGAAGGGGAAGAGAAAGAGATTGCTGAAAATGCCCTTCAGTATGGCTTAATCTTTCTAGATGGTAAGGAAGTCTAATAATGAAGCTAAAAAGGATCGAGCTTAGGAACTTCAAGCGTTTTCGCTTTTCTGATTCTGCAGCTCCGTTCACCTTCAGCCCTGGTATAAATGTGGTCAAGGGCCCGTTAAATGAAACGGGGAAGTCCACTCTGCTTAAGGGCATAGTCGCTGCCCTTTTTTACGATGTGAAGAGCGTCAAGGAAGAGGTCAAAGATTGCCTTTCATGGGGTCCGGACAGACGATGTGAGACCCTTGTGGAATTTGAGGAGAAAGGGAAGACATATTCACTACACAAGGATTTTGAAAATGGGCTTGTCAGCTTTATCGGGCATAATACCGGAGAAAAATTTGATACATCCAAGAAGGTTTCGGGAAAGATGAAGGAACTCTTAGGGACTGACTCTGATGAATTTTTCTCGTTAACTTCCTGTATCTACCAAAACCAAGTAAAGGAAATATCAAGCGGCAAAAAAGAGATAAGTGATAGCTTAGAAGAAGTGGTAACTGAGGGAAAAGAAGGCATTCTTGCCTCTCAAGCAATGAAGAAGCTAGATGGCAAAATCTCTGAGATGAAGAAGGGACTGGGTGGACAAGCGAAAATACCAGGTATCCTAGTAAGCCTCACAAAGGACTTACAAAATACTTTACAGACATATGATAAGGTTAAGGATGAGGTCTCCAAAATTGAGGCTAAAAAAACCGAGCTAGTGGATGTGAAGAAGCAACTGACTGATGTTAAAGAGCGATATGAGAACGTCAAGGCTTTGTTGGGGAAGAATGAGGAGCGTAGGAAGATCAAGGAATCTATAAAAGAATTAAGACAGAAATATGGTGAGGTGAAAAAGCGACTTGACGGAATAAGTGAACTAATGGCCAAGCTCGAAAAGGCAAACAAGGCACTTAGGTCCATTGAAGGATTTGAAGATGAGCGACGGGTTTCGGAATTTGGAAAAGGGTTGGATGCAATCCAGAATAGCCGTGTGGGCATTGAGAATGGCCTAGCTCAGCGGAAGAAGGAGCTAACTGAAGCGAATGAGAGATTGGACAGAAGGAAATTTGTGAGATTTTTTGGTTCAGGGAGTGGCATAGCTACTGCGATAATAATACTGATAGGCGGAATCATTGGAACTTTGGTTGGTCCCCTCTACCTCTTGAGTTTAATAATCGTGGGCGCAGTTCTTCTTGTTATAAGCAGATGGGCAGGCGCCACGCTTGCTCGCGAGAATACCACCATTTCGGATATTAAGCGGCGTATTCAAGACATGGAGGAAGCTCTTGATAAGCTTGGCGAGGAAGAGAAGGAGTTGCTAGCTAAAGCTAAGTGTAGCGTGGTTGGCGAGTTCGATAAAAAGGAAAAAGACTTCAAATTTTCGCTCGAGGAAACAAGGAGATTAGAAGCTGAGTTGAAGGGGATGTTAATGGGCAATACAGTGGACGTTCTCCAAAAGCAAGAACAGGAGATAGCAACGGATTTAACAGTTGCAGTTAAGAAGGCGGAGCTCACTGGTGACTTGGAAGCTACGGAGCTGAGCCTGGAAAGACGTTTCGAGCTAGAAAAGGAGGTTCAGAATTTAGGGGAAAAGAAAGCTAGGCTTGAGAAGCAAGAAATGGAATGTGAAATAAGTATCAGGCAGGCAACATTTAATATAGAGGACCAAATTAAGCTGGAAGAGGAACAGGACAGACTTAAGGAAGAATTGAAACAAGAAGAAAAAAGGGTGAAAATCTATGAATTAGCCAATCGCTTCATATCTAAGGCGAGAGACGAGGCTCTTTCTTCAATTACCGATAATTTGAGGGAAAAGATCCAA
>CAZJWT010000160.1:0-2447 GCA_964550005.1 uncultured Clostridia bacterium
TTCACTCCAGTAATTACGATCCCATTCCTTTTTATAATCCCTGCTTTCTCTCGAGAAATATCAGAAATTCTCTTACCTAAATACTCCGTATGCTCATAATCAACATTGGTGATGATTGAGACTAAAGGATTCTTGAATACATTTGTGGCATCTAAACGGCCACCCATGCCAACTTCTAAGATGGCTATTTCCACATTGGCTTGGGAAAAGTACTGGAGCGCCAGTGTTGTCATTATCTCAAAGTAGGTTGGCTTCAGTGAGAGTTCTCGGCGGCGACTTCTTATAAGAAATAGTAACTGAGATAACAATTCAGTAACTTTTCTCTTTGAAATATATCTCCCATCTACTTGAATGCGCTCTCGAAAATCGACTAAATGGGGCGAAGTATACAAGCCGACCCTAAATCCAGCTTCTTGAAGAATGCTGGAGAGAAAAATAGCTACTGACCCTTTCCCATTGGTCCCCGTAATATGGATTATCCGGAATTTCTCATCACAAATACCAGTGGCTCTCAAGAGCTTTCTAATATTAGAGAGACCAAACTTTATACCTAAACGTTCTGAACCTGAGAGGTAATCTAAAACCTGCTGGTAGGTCATAGTGCAATCGGGAATCGTAAGGAGTGGGAGCGAGCTTTAATTTCTCCCAAGCGGACGCTCACCCAAACATTCATCGGCATCAATTTTGGCTTATCTGGATGAAAAAAGCTCTAATATTCTAACAACAGTGTCTTTTAAGTCTTTTCTTTCAACTATCATATCTATTAGACCATGCTTTAATAAGAATTCCGAAGTCTGAAATCCCTCGGGTAATTTCTCCCTTATGGTCTGTTCGATAACCCGCGGGCCAGCAAAGCCGATAAGTGCTTTTGGCTCTGCAATAATTACATCACCTAACATGGCAAAACTTGCACTTACCCCTCCTGTAGTTGGATTAGTTAAAATCGAAATAAATGGTATCCTCTCCCGATCCAATAGGCCGAGGGCTGCACTCGTCTTTGCCATCTGCATTAGTGAAAGAACTCCCTCCTGCATCCTCGCACCGCCGGAAGAAGAGACAATAAGTACCGGAATTCTTTTTTTAACTGCTTTTTCAATTATACGAGTTACCTTTTCCCCCATCACAGAAGCCATACTCCCGCCCATGAAGTCAAAATCTAAAACAGCCACAGCTACCTTATGCTTTCCTATCCTGCCTTCGCCACAAATAACCGCCTCACTCAACCCTGTCTTCTTCTGGTCTTGCTTTATCCTGTTTTTATACGACTGAACAGCTACAAAACTTAGGGGATCGCCCGTTTTAAGATTGGCGTAATTCTCCCTGAAACTTCCTCTGTCCAGAAGGAACTTAATGCGCTGTTTTGCTGTCAATCGAAAGTAATGGCCGCACTTGGGACAAACCCTAAAATTATTTTCCAGTTCCTTGTTGTAGATTATTTCGTTACACTTTTCACACTTAGTCCAGAGCCCACCTGGCACACTCTTTTTACCGCCGGGAACTTCGACTGGCATACTAATCACCTACCATTTTCTGGTGCAAAGATGCAACAAAAGCACCCACATTCCTTAATATAGCCTTTCTGGTCGTGCTCCTTTCAATCAGGTCTATGATGGCGCTACCCACAATTACACCATCGCTATATCTGGATACTTTTCGTGCCTGTTGGGGATTGGAAATTCCAAAACCGCAGGCTACAGGTCTATTAGTTATCCTCTTAATAGCCTTCAAAGCCTCGATTACATTGCTATTCAATTTGTCACGGGCGCCGGTCACCCCAGTTAAAGATACATAATACAGGAAACCCGTGCTTTTACTGGCAATCTTTTTTATCCTCTCCAGCGGGCTGGTGGGAGCAGCTAGAAAAATCGTAGATAGTCTATTGGTGCGTGCCGCTCTCAGCCACTCTTCTGCTTCTTCGGTCACAAGGTCTGGAATAATAACCCCATCTACGCCCATTTTTTTACACATTCTGGCAAATTCTTCCAACCCATACTTATAGACAGGATTCAAATAACTCATTAGAACGATTGGAATCTCCGTCTTCTTTCTCAATTCATGAACCAATTTGAGTATATCTTTTAACTTTATTTTATTACTTAGCGCTCTCTGAGATGCCCTCTGAATGGTAGTCCCGTCAGCCAGAGGGTCTGAAAAAGGGACCCCTATCTCAACAACATCTGCACCTTTCCTCTCCATCTCCAAAACTAATTCAAAGGTCGTATCTAAATTTGGATCACCGGCAGTGATAAAGACGATCAAAGCCTTCCCACCCTTACTCTTCAAGTCTCCAAATTTACTTTCAATCCTGTTCATATCCCTATTCCAAGACTGGAGTAGCGAAGCAAGGCTTCGCAATCATAACGCGGAGCTATCGCTCCGCTACTCCTTTCCATCACGGGTTCGATGAATCGAACCCCTACATTAATTGTAGGGGCTCAATTTATTGA
>CAZJWT010000161.1:0-2446 GCA_964550005.1 uncultured Clostridia bacterium
AAGCTCTCTCTTTTAACCTCCTCTCGTTTTTGTCCTGTAATCTTCTTGAACTCATCCTCACCTAACAAGTCAGTAAAATCCTCAACATAGAACCAAGGGTCAGCACCAGTGGTGAAACCACGTCTCACCTGAGCGATTTCTTTCAGTGGCACTAATTTGCCCTTGCCTTTCTCCAGAATCTTGAAGAAAATTTCCGGCGCCCTCAAGTATTTGCCCCATTTAGCACCGACGTATTTCCCAGTTTCCTTATCAAATCCTTCCTCCCAAAGCTCAGCCTGTGATTTAGGGAAAATCCTCAAATCTTCATTTTGGTAAAACTCAGAATGAGCCATAATAGTCTTTATCAGCTTGTCAATTTCCTTTAGCCGCTCAACTTGCTCTTGCCACATTTCCTGAACCGGTGGGATGAAATAAGTTAAGGGCTGGAAGAGATAGACAAAGCGGACTAGGTTTTCATCCCGCTCTTTCTTATCCTTGCATTTCTCTAAGATAACGATGCAAGTATTAACATCAGCCCACTCAAACCATCTCTCCACCTTGGATTCAATGATGGCGGTGATTTTATAGTTATGGAGGAAGAATTTCTGAAGTCCTTTTCCGTAGTCTACATCCAGCCAGGAATTAGAAACGATGAAGCCAAAACGACCGCCATCTCTCAGGAACTTCATCCCGTGGACAAAGAAATAGGCATGGATCCCAGCCCTCTTTGAGATTTCAGCGATTTTCTTACCAGTATTATCTTTGAGAGCTTTATCTATAATTCCTTCTTTATATTGCTTTACATCGGGGGCGATTTCTGCCATTTCCTCCTGGCGAGTGTACGGAGGGTTGCCAACAACACAATCGAACCAGCGAGGATAGGGGATTTGCTTTTCCTTCATATCGAGCCTCTTCGCTATCGCTCTCATCGATTTCGGAGACAGCTCAAAGCCCCCCTCGGTGCTTAAGAGATTGAAAAAGTCCTCTTGAAGAATGTTGGGATAGTTCTTGTCCACACTTAAATCTCTAATGGCTAAGTTTATGGTAGAAAGATGGGCAGGAAACTTGGCAATGTCATTGCCCCAAAGGGTATCTAAAATTCTCTCGTGGCTTAAACGCTGATTCCCCAGCTTCTTGCGGTGATAGGCTCTCACCAAAAATGTGCCAGCACCGCAGGCAGGGTCGAGAATTTTGTCATCCTCATGCCTCAGACAAAACCCAAGGATGATATCAACTACATCAGGATTGGTGAAATACAGACCAAGGTTGTGTCTCTCATCTTGAGGGATAAGCCTCTCGAAGATTGGCCCGATGATGTCACCTAGCTTGGAGAAGTCATATTGCCCGAGCACATTCACCAAGTCATTTATTTCCTTGATCACCTCTTTCTCATCGAGAAAGGCAATGGCATCGATGAAATCTGCAGTGTAGATAGTCTGATAATCTACCTTGAGCACCTCATCAAAAAAGCTCTGCAGAGTCTTCTGAAGTTGCGCCCCTTTAAGCAAACCCTCTGGTATTTTAAGTGGAGGCAGTTTACCCGGTCGCTTAGACTGGAGCACATCATAAAACAGTATTTTATTCACCAGCAGATAGGCAGCCTGTCTTGCTGCTTTATCAAAGTCTTGAGGCTGCCAGGCAAAGTTCCAGCCCTGAGAGTTGAACCATTTACCAAGCTCTCGGGCAAAGGTATTATCTTTATGACAGCGATTATCGATTATTGTGGGGTAATATCTGGAAAGCCGTTTTATCTTACTGTGCAGTCTATAAATAAGGAATTCATCGGTTGGCAGTTTGGGCTCATGCTCCTTGCGGGTATGGACAGCATAAAGTTTATTAAGAAAACTTTCTAGTTGTTTTGTGATGCCTTCTTTATATCTTGCCTCCTCAATAAGGTCTAAATTTTCTATCTCCGAAAGGTGATACTTATGAACAACTTGTTCCTCTTCATTTCTTTGCTCATTGACTTTTTGAGTATTAAACCAGATTAACTCCTTGAAGTTTGTAGTGGCGAAGTATTTAGCTTTTCTAGCATTTGCCTTCTCCCAGGCTGGTTTCCTAAGGTCTTCATAATCAAAAACATTGAAGTAAGGTGGCTTAGCTTCTATAACACAGAGGACATTCTGGCTGCGGCGAGACTCACAGATTATGATGTCAGGCGATTTTCTATCCGCCCCAGAAGTATCTACATCAGGTAGCCCCAAATCGAGATTTTTCTGCTCAATAATTTCCCGCATCCAGTGCATAAGCACTGCTACTGCGCTGCGCTCCGTCTTCCGGCTGGTAGCATCATAAGGGCTAGGGATTCTAGTTAGCTTGCCACCAAACTCAGTCTTCTTCACGCTCTTTTAACACCTCATTTACAACTCGTCGGGCGATTTCGAAGGCGGCGGCGATGCGAATAATTTTGGTATCGCCAAGCCCTTTTATATCCAAGAGCTTTTCTAAAGGCTGGTTAGCCATGCCC
>CAZJWT010000162.1:0-2418 GCA_964550005.1 uncultured Clostridia bacterium
GGAATGTGACCCTAAGCTGATGCGCTGTGAAACCACGAAAGAGATGGTGCCCCTCGAAGAGATTGTTGGTCAGGAAAGGGCTGTCAGAGCGCTTAAATTCGGCTTAGGCATTAAGGAACGTGGGTTTAACATCTACGTGGCTGGCTTTCCAGGAACAGGCAGGACGACGGCGGTTAAGAACTTCCTAGAAGAGGTAGCCCGAACCCAGTCGGTGCCCTCTGACTGGTGTTATGTAAATAACTTTTCTAACCAGTATGAGCCAAAGGCAATAAAACTGCCTCCGGGCAAGGGAAAGGATTTCCAAAAAGATATGAAAGATTTTATTGATAACGCTCGAAGGAACCTTCCTAAGGCTTTTGAAAGCGAAGATTATGCCGTAAAGAGAGATGCAACAGTCCAGGCCTTAGAAGAACAGAGGAAGGCACTTATTGATCAGCTTAATAGCAAAGCCCGAGAGGAAGGTTTCATCATCCAAAGCACGCCCATTGGACTACTTCTTATTCCGGTAATAAAGGGGCAACCTGTAAGCGATCAGGGGTTCCTGACTTTGCCTCCGAAAATCAGGGAGGAAATCCAAGAAAAAAGGAGCCGACTAGAATCAGAGTTGAGAAGTGCAATGCGGCAATTGATGGATATGGAGAGAAAAGTCCATGAAGAGATTGAGAAAATGAATCGGGACATTGCCCTCTACGCCATAGGTAATTTAGTTATCGACCTAATGGAGAAATACAAGGACTTCCCAGATGTTACTGTCTACCTAGAAAATGTACGGAATGATATTCTCGATAACATCTCACAGTTCGTAAAGGAGCCTGAGGCTCACCCAAGTCCTTTTCAAATTCCTTGGATGAAGGAGTTTCCCTTCAGAAAATACGACGTAAATGTTATTGTAGATAACTCAGACATCAAGGGAGCCCCTGTGATAATGCAGTTTAACCCCACTTATAATTACCTCTTTGGTAGAATAGAAAAGGAGGCTCAGTTTGGCGCTCTAATTACTGACTTTACCATGATTCGCGGTGGATCGTTGCACCGAGCCAATGGCGGATATTTGGTTCTTCCAGTAGAAGAGTTGCTTCGTAATCTTTTGTCTTATGACGGCTTAAAAAGAGCCCTCAGAAACGAACACATAATTATTGAAGAGGCGGAAGAACGTTTAGGGTTTATTACCACTAAGAGTCTGAAGCCTGAACCAATCCTTCTAAGTGTCAAGGTGATCCTCATTGGAAATCCTCTCCTTTACCAAGAGATGTATACCTTGGACATGGACTTCAGAGAGCTCTTTAAGGTTAAGGCAGACTTCGACACAACCATGGATCGAACAGAAGAGAACATGCAACGATATGCAGCTTTCGCCTGTACGCTGTGCCAAAAGGAGAATCTTAAACATCTTGACAGTTCAGGTGTGGCCAAATTGATTGAGCACAGCTCTAGACTAGCCGAAGACCAGACGAAACTTTCTACAAGGTTTGCTGAGATTTCCGACATTATTCGAGAAGCTAACTTCTATGCTACTCAGGAGAACTCCAACTTTGTGGGCGGAAGTCACGTGAAAAAAGCCATAGAAGAAAGAGTTTACCGCTCCAAACTCATCCAAGAGAAGATTCAAGAGATGATTAACCGTGGAATCCTTCTGATCGATACAGATGCAGAAACTGTTGGGCAAGTGAACGGCCTTTCCGTAATTAGTCTAGGCGATTTTGCCTTTGGTAGCCCCTCACGCGTCACGATCAGTATAGGCTTAGGCCGAGAAGGGGTTGTTGACATTGAAAGAGAAGCCAAAATGGGAGGGCCCATTCATACTAAAGGCGTCCTAATTCTAAGTGGCTACCTAAATGAGAAGTACGCGCAAGATAAGCCCTTAAACCTCTCAGCCCGCCTTGTCTTTGAGCAAAATTATGAGGGAGTAGAGGGTGACAGCGCTTCAAGCACCGAGCTCTACGCTATACTCTCTGCTCTTTCAGAGTTGCCAATAAAGCAAAACATCGCCGTCACCGGCTCCGTGAACCAGAAAGGTGAAGTTCAAGCCATAGGCGGAGTGAACGAAAAAATTGAAGGATTCTTCGAAGTCTGCAAAGCCAGAGAACTCAATGGTAAACAAGGAGTGATGATACCAGAAAGTAATGTGCAAAACCTGATGCTGAAAGAAGAGATAGTGGATGCTGTCAAGGAGGGCAAGTTCCACATTTACGCTGTTAAGAACATTGACCAAGGAATAGAAATCCTAACAGGGGTTAAAGCTGGTGAAAAACAAAAAGATGGAAGTTTTGAGAAAGAAACTGTGAACTACAAGGTAGATAAACATCTTAGAGAAATGGCTGAAAAACTGAGGGAATTTTCACCATTCTTAATTGAAGAAAAAAAGAAAAGTGAAAGTTAACAGAAATCGTGAGCTACATGTGAAACGCATTACTGCGC
>CAZJWT010000163.1:0-2367 GCA_964550005.1 uncultured Clostridia bacterium
TAGCAATTACACCTCTGTCTTGTTTACTAATTTTAGTGAATTTTGCTCCTCCAATATATCTGTTATTTGCTCGGTATCTGCTCCTTTTTTCTATCTTCTTAATCCAGACGACCTTCGCCAAGACACAAACGGAGACAATCCTACTCTTAAGGTAATCGACGGGTTGATACATTTCAATTTCCATAGGAGTCGAAGGTGGAATGAATTTGTCACTTTCAAACCTTAATCCCATCTCGCTAATATCCTTGGCAATCCACTCAGTTACCCTGTAATCAGGCTTCAATTTACAAAAAACAAAAATATTATCCTCAATTCGACAGAATTTTCTTCTCTCTTGCTGCTCAGAATCTTTCCCCTTTACACGTTCCATCTCCACCAGTTATCTCCTATATTCTCAACACTCAATCTGCAAAAGAGTTGTTTTCTATCCATTCCCAGAAGCTTAGCCGCTTTTCTTCCATCTCCGGTAAACCTCCTTAGGACCAGAACCATGAGCGCCACTTCAAAGTTCTTATTCGCCTCCTTGAGATGAACTCCTTTCCTCAACATTTCCTCTGTAACATTTTTTATGAGGATTTCTACATCCAAAGGCAATACCTTACATCCGCGGCTCCCGCGCATTCTCTCTCCCCGCTGGTAGCTATATACTATTTATCCATTGCACGAGGTGAATTTTCTCTATCTGTCACCAAAACCTTGTTTCAATTTAGCGGCAATTTTACGGTAAAGGCTGTTCCCTTTCCCACCTTGCTTTCCACATTGATGTGCCCATTATGCTCTTTGATTATTCTACGGCTAATGGATAATCCCAATCCCGACCCTCCATTCTTCGTGGTGAAGAAAGGATTAAATAGGTTACTTAAATTTTCTTCGGGAATTCCATAACCTGTGTCTTCAAATTCTATAGCAACAAAGTCTGAAGTATCGCCATCCACGGACTCTTGCTCGATACTTGTAATAATTCTCAGGTTCCCACCTTCGGGCATAGCCTGGATAGCATTCAGAACTATGTTCATAAAGACCTGCTTTAATTGCTCGCCATCTGCCATAATCTGCGGGATATCTTTGCCATACAGTTTGATAACTTCGATATTGCATTTGGACAACTCCATATTCATTAAGCTCAGTATACTGTCAATAATTTCCTCTATATTAAGGGAATGGAATTCTGGTTGAGAGAAACGTCCAAAATTTAAAAGTTGATTCAAAATATTTTCCATTCTTTCCAGTTCGTCGGGAACAATAGCCTGGAATTTATCTAAAAAGTCTCGACTATTAAATTTCCGAGGCACCAGCTGAGTAAATGTCTTGATAGAGACCAAAGGATTTCTTATCTCATGAGCTATACTCGAGGCAAGTGTTCCCAAGGCGGCTAACTTATCGGCCCGGTGCAAGTCCTTTTCTATCTCCCTCATCTCCTCGTATAGCTTAGCATTTTCAATAGCTATAGCCGCCTGATTAGCTACAGTGGAAAGCAGTTCCAGGTCTTCAGAAGTAAATTTGTCCCCAGACATCTTATTGTCCAAACTGAAAATGGCAATTAGCCTGCCTTTCACCATCAACGGAATACATAACATCGCTCCCATTTCCTTCAATTTATCCAATGTCTCCTTAAACTCTTCCTGTGCTTTATTGTCCACTCCAGAAGATTCTTTTCTACTACTGAAGATTTCCATTTCTTCTCTATTAAATATTTTTTTCTCTCTTTCTAACCATTCAACAAGATAATCACTTCTTTTAAAAGATATTTTATCAAACACCTCTCTTCTCAAGCCCTTTCCAAACTTAATCCGGATTTCTTCTGCCCCTTTATCCCGAAGCATAAGGCAACCCTTTTCTATGTGCATAATTTCAGTTACTTTATTAACAATCAGCTTGAGTAGCTTATCCAGTGATAGAATAGTAGTCACGGCTCCGCTGAGGTCTTTGAGGGTCTTGTGATAGTCATACTTATCCTTGAAGAACAATTTATCAACTGTCCTTTGAATTCTATTCCTTAATGGCTGGAAGCTGAGTGCAATAATCATAGCTGCCAGGGCATTTACCAAAAGTGAGCCTTGAGCAAATCGCGTAATGCCAAAAATACCATAGAAAATTCCCACAATTATGGCATAGATAGCTGTTATGGAAGCAGTCAGTGCCGCATAAACAACACTTTTCCTGATAACAACTTCAATGTCCATCAGCCGATGCTTTACAATAGCATAGGCAACAATGCTGGTAAAGAATATGGTGGCCATATTGCCGACGGGGTAAATCTTTATCCCGAACGACGGAAGAAAATTAGTTGAACCAATCAGTACAGTAACTGAGGCTGCCACGAGAAAATATGCTATCTGATTCCGCTTAATTCCAGAGGTTGTCTGT
>CAZJWT010000164.1:0-2364 GCA_964550005.1 uncultured Clostridia bacterium
TCCTACCGGAAGAAGAGAATCTCACTCATTGAATACTGCCAATATCTTTATCGCCTTTTAGATAACGCGGGTTCGATGAATCGAACCCCTACAGGGGATGTAGGGGTGATCCCGATGTATCGGGATGGTCAGCCAAATGTAGGGGTGGCACTCCGTGGCCACCCAAAGGTAGGGACGGCACAGAGTCCGTCCCCTACAAGGACAAAATATCCGAATTTTGAACTCTTCGTCCAGGCATCCGAATTTGAAGATAAAATAGACTTCTCCAGGGTAGACTCCGAGAGGTCAAAATACATAAAGGAACTGAGCAATAAACTAACCAATGAGGAACTATCAGACCTTTTGATTGTCAGTCTAGACTATAGATTAGGGAAGGTGACATCAGGCGAATACTATAGTTATCTTCAATCTCTCTCTTCCAGGATGGGAAAGGGAGCAAGGTCTTCCGACCCGAGAATACTGACTGAGCTCGTGACTTCAAAGGAGGGTAAGAGTGAGTATCCCAACCTAAACTTATATATTAAGTACAACAAACTCTACGATAAGATAGACCAGAATAAGCTATTCTCAGAGATTAGTGAGTTAGAGCAAGAACTCAAAGAGAGACTATGCGAGACAGAAGAGGATAAGAAATTAGTAAAGCTCTCCAGGATGCTCGGTGTTTTGGAAGACCTGGCGAGTCTCAAGATTTCCAACGAAGACCTTGCCTATTATTACAAACATCATGATGAGATAACCGAGAGAGGGGGACTGTCCCGCTTTTTCGAAGAAAAAGGGACCTATTTCAATGTAGGGGTGGCACTCCGTGGCCACCTTGTAGGGGCGACACGCCGTGGTCGCCCGAATGAATGGACGGCACAGAGTCCGTCCCCTACGATTTTAAATGAAAACATAGGGACGGCACAGAGTCCGTCCCCTACGTTGCTGAAGACAGACCTCTCAAAATTTGAGGAATTCTATAAGATTGCTTTAACCAGAAACCAGGCTTTGGTAAATAACACTATCTCCAGGATGGAAAAAGAAGGAGTTAAAGTTGCAGTTCTCGTTGCTGGAGGATTCCATACCCCAGGGATTACAGAACTTCTGCGTGAACGGAACATATCCTATGTAGTAGTCACTCCGCGACTGGAAGGGGACTCTTCTTCTGATTTGGAAATCTCTCCCAGGAAAAAGAAGACTGATTTAGAGAAAGCGATAGCAGGGATTGTAGGTGCATTGAGGCCAGCAAGCATATTAGGAGAGGAATCATTCCAGACCTACTCTGTAATTCAGCTTAATGGCAGGGTAATTCTTTACTCTCAGCTCGAGGCAAAAGAGATAGAGAAGGCTTTAGCGAAGTTAAAGAATAATTGGCAAGACGAAGTCGGTCCCCGACCTGAACTGAGGGAAGCGATTGAGAATGTTGAATTTTTGCCTGTAGTATTAACGAAAGGGTGGGACCATTTTGCTTTAGGAGTTGCCAGAGGAGCAAAAAATAGGGCACTGCCTTTTGTCCTGCGGTATGATGCGCTGCAGAAAAAGGTTTCAGAAGTTATTTCTGGCGAGGATGAGTGCAGAAAATTCGTCCTTTCCGCCTCGTTTGACAATGCCACACAAGCCAAAGTCGCTGCAGCCTTTTGGGCGCAACTACCAAAAGTTTGGGACTTCCTGACCGATGCAGATAAGCAAAATGTGGCGGCGAAATTGGGGGTTACTTCTCAATTAGCCCAGGCGACACGGGGTGTGGAACTCGAACCCACCCAAACGGCAATAAAGGAGAAAATTCAAAGACCAAAGCCATCAGCCAAACTTATCACCCGCCGGGATTTTCTCAAGAACGCAGCGTCAGTAGCTGTGGCTTCTTCTATGTTGGGGCGCTTGGCGAAGAAGCTAAGAGCTGCTCCAGCAAAGCCACAAGCAGTATCCAGTGAAGCAAAAGAAGTACCTTTAAGAGAATATTTGGAAGCTAACTGGCGGGGAATTTCCTCAATGGTCGATGAGAAGACGCACTTACCTTATGACAAGGTTGAGGTAACTCAAGAAGGTAAAATCAGCGTCACCAATCGGATGACCTCTCCCACAAACACAGGTCTTTACCTGGCTTCGGCATATCTTATGGGGGAAACAGGAGTTATCGCCAGCGAAGAATCCAGGCAAAGAGTTCTGAACACATTGAGAACACTCTCCAAGCTTGACCGACAACAAGGATTTTTCCACAACTGGTACGATGTCCCCAGCCTTAAACCTCTAACCAGGACTGAAGAAGTAAGAGGAAAGACAATCACTGATTATTTCCTCTCCTCAGTTGATAACGGTATCCTCACCATAATACTCTACTCATTAGAAAGTGCCTATGCTAAAGATAAAAGTAAAGAGGCGGCGGAA
>CAZJWT010000165.1:0-2297 GCA_964550005.1 uncultured Clostridia bacterium
GCAGCAAAGGTGCTTATAGATTTACGGGACCAAAAGATTTTTGAGGTTTCAAGCAAGGATTTTATGGAGATATATAGGAAAGAGTTTGGGAGAAGCACAGTTAATTATGAAATACGCAGTTTACGTCTGGTAGGGTTAATAGATCCTGATAGAGGGATAGTCAGATTGGCGGAAAAGTACAAGGACATCACTAAAGAAGACCTTGATAGAATGAACAAAGCTGTAGAGAAGATAATCCTCAGAGGTTTAGGTCGCTGGAGATTGGACGATAGATTAGCCAAAGAGAAGATGCCCCAAATAAGAGAGGTAGTAGAAGGGATATTCCAGTCAAAACGCAAGTTGACTCAGGCCAGACCTTCTGTAACTTACCGCGCCCCACACGAGAGAGGTCAGTTTTTCTATTCCGATCATATACGAACCCCTGATAGTGTCGAGAATATAAGAGAAGAGATTGCCATTCTAGAAGCTCTAGGCATACCGACCGGCTACTCTAATAGTTGGTGGTGTAGTGTTGAAGTTATTATTTGTCCAAAAAAATATGAGTATCTCGAAGGGAAAATGGTAAACGTTAAAGTAGGTGGCCTTTATTTAGGTTGCCCTCAGACGGAGAGAATTTATGTCTTTGCCAACGAAGAATTGACAAAAGATCCATTGCTCTTTCTGACTCTATCTCTTGATGCCATACTTTCTGCAGAAACATATCTGTTGTTAAAGGAGGGACCGACTATTGAACTTGTTCGCAAGAGGATCGCAGAGCTTAAAGGTCTGCATCGTCAAACAAGTCAAAAAGAACAGACACGCCTCTCCGGGGTTGAAAAAGCTCCTGCCGTCAAATCACGGGAAACATCATGGGAAAAGACGATAGATGCTCAGTCCGGCCTTAAAATAAAATTATATAACCATGACCGCGACAGCAAACGGCTGGCTCGTTCAGCATTAAGCAATAACTCTCTCTTGCGACATCTCGCAAAAGGCACTGCGTGGGAAACAGTATCCAAGCAGCCACCCCCTCAAGATTGGGAAGTATATCTTCTCGAGAAGGGGAAAGAAATTATAGGCGCAACGCTTATACATTATGCTTATCAAGAGCCTCGTATTGTCATGTTCGAAGTGTACCCAACAAGAAAGAGGTGGGGACCGATACTTTGGAACGGAATTATCAAAAGACTTCTTAGCATAAAAGGATGGGAAAGATTGACAATAGTAACCTCTGAGGGTTTGGTTAAATTCTATCAGAGGATGGAAAAGGGACGGTTCGAGGTAAGTTTTCCCAGAGGACGAAGCGATGACTATTCAAATATGCGAAAACTGTCGATCAGTAAATCTGCGTTAGAGCAGAATAGACCCTTGCAAGAAAGAACCCGGGCGGCCGAGGCAAAGGAAGAAGCTGAACCCGAGGGTAAAAAAGACCAGATGGGTCGGAACAGAGGAACTTCTACGCGAATCTTGTCGCTTTTGTTTGGTGGATTGGGAATTTCATTATTTATGAACTTAGATTTGTTTGGGGCAGTAGGAAAGGAGATTATGAGGAGTGGGCAAGAAGCAGGGTGGGGTCATGCTTTTGAATTTATTCTTAGGTTGGGACCGTGGGCGATATTGATTTGTGCTGCTACTGGTATCGTCTGGGCGCTATACCAAAAATGGGGACAGCGACCATTTTCAAAGAAAGACATAGAAAGGAGAATGATAGCCTTTGCTATGTTTAAACCCGAGGTGAAAGCAAGAAGTCGGCAGGATATAATTGAGGACTTGAAGCAAGCAGGTTTTAAAGTTGCCTGGGTTGGTGAGCCACGGGTGTTAGCTAGAAATCAGGCCGAACTGTTCTATGCCGAAAATAAAACTGAGGTTAAAAAGGAAACTTTCGAAGGTATGGTGGAGTATATTAGTGAGGGAGAGGTAGTGCCTATTGTGCTTTTTGGAGAGAGGAACTCCTGGAAGAAGCTGAAAGCGCTTGTTGGTCACTATACAGGCAAAGAGCCTGGGACACTACGAAATAAGTATGGCGTAGAAATTACAGGGGGAGTGATTCATAATCGCATTCACGCCTCAGATTCTTTTGAAAGTATGTTAAGGGAAATGCTCATAGTTTTGAATGAGAGAGAGTCAGAAAAGATTTTTTCACCCGATGCTAAAGGATTAATAGATAAGTTGACCAAGGAAGGCGCCTCAGCTGCTGAGCAAATCAAACCCAGTGCCTCTCAGAAACCAAAAGGATCATCCAAAGGAATCTGGTCACTTCTACTTGGTGGATTGGGAATTTCATTATTTATGAACTTAGATTTGTTTGGGGCAGTAGG
>CAZJWT010000166.1:0-2290 GCA_964550005.1 uncultured Clostridia bacterium
AAGTTGCTATAGCCTGTTCATCAGTTACTTTAAAAACTTCGTCAATAATATTAGTGTTCAGGACTTCCGGGATGAAGCCGGCTCCAATTCCCTGAATCTTGTGCGGTCCCGGCTTACCCCCAGAAAGCACAGGAGAACCCGCCGGCTCAACAGCAATTGCCTTAAACGAGGGATTTCTCTTCTTTATGACTTCAGAAACGCCAGTAATTGTCCCTCCCGTACCTACTCCGGAAACCAGGATATCGACTTTTCCCTCTGTATCCCTCCATATCTCTTCTGCCGTAGTCTTCCTGTGAATCTCGGGATTGGCAGGATTCTTAAACTGTTGCGGCATAAAGGAATTTGGAACCTTCTCCACTAACTCTTCTGCTCTCTTGACCGCTCCTCTCATGCCCTCACTCCCAGGAGTCAAAACCAATTCGGCTCCCAAAGCTTTCAGGAGAGTTCTCCTCTCAACGCTCATCGTATCGGGCATAGTAAGTATCAGTTTATAACCTCTGGCTGCGCATACAAAGGCTAAGGCAATGCCGGTATTTCCACTTGTGGGCTCAACGATAATTGTCTTTCCCCTTTCGATATTCTCTCCTTTCTCAGCTGCGTCAATCATCGCTACGCCAATTCTGTCCTTCACGCTGGAAAGGGGATTAAAAGATTCCAGTTTAGCCACGACCGTCGCTCCCAAGCCTTTGGTGACTCTATTCAATTTCACCAAGGGCGTGTTGCCAATCGTCTCGGTAATATCCGCATAGATCCTTCCCATTTTAAACTTCCTTCTTCTATAGCCTAGTAATTTTGGTAATAGAAATTTAGATATATATTACCATTTCTGTCAGGAATATTCTTTAGAAAATCATTTCTGGCCTAATCGGTCGACTTCCAGTATGGCATTATATAACACCTTCTCAGATATCTTCTTGGGGAGATTTCTCATTGTCTCCTGTGGAGAGCAAGCATATTTCACCACCTTCTCCAAAAGTTCCTTCGCTGTATGACTTATTCTTCTGCTTTCAAAATGGGAAGGAACGCTTTCCAGTCCAATATCTTTCAGAGTTCTCGGGAGTCTCAACTTTTGAAATATACTACCGAGTCTCTCCAACTCTTTCATCTTTCCTTCCAGGAGCAACTGCACAAGGCTACAGAACGCTACTACTTCACCATGAAGATAATCGTGTGTTTGACGAATTTGCGTGAAGCCATTATTAAGAGCATGGATTGCTGCTGCCCGACAGCCCTCTCCACCAATCCCCCCGACCAAGCCGGCCAGCATAATGTTCGACTCAATTATCCTCGTAAGAGCTGGTGTTAATTTTTTCTTCACATTGTCCCTCGCTGCAATGAGACCAACTTCAAACACAGCATTGTAGATTGACTGGGCTGCTTTTATTGCCATTCCCACTGTTAGCCTTGCCGTCTTACCCCGGGTATATGCCATTGTCTCATAATACTTTGCCAATCCGTCAGCCATACCTGCCACGACATACCTTACCGGCGCATTCGCTATAATTCGAGTACCAACTAAGACCACCTCAGGACATCTATCCAGAATCAGGTATCCTCTCGCCCTCCCATCTTGAGTATAAATTGCAGAAAGCGCCGTCCAGGCAGCACAGGTAGCAGCGCTTGTGGGAATGGTAACAACGGGTAGCCGAGCATAGTATCCCACTGCCTTGGCAGTATCGAGAGCCTTACCGCCGCCAATCCCGGCAACAAATTGGGCTTTCCCTTTTTCCGCTAATCTAAGGAGCCTTCTTATTTCCGTCTTCGAACATTCCCTATTAAATAACCCAGATGATACTTCTTTTCTTCTTAGTAGAGAATTTATTTGGTGACTAAATTTCTTTAAGACGAACTCCTCGCCAATCAAGAAGGCTCTACGTCCAAAATCGGACATTATTTTCTCTTGGGTATATAGCACGTTTTCACCCTGCACATATCTTGCAGGAGCAATTGCTAAACTGTATTTCTCCATACCGTATTTCCCCCTCACCCCTCCCCATATGGAGTGGCGAAGCAAAGCTTCGCATCGGATGCAGCTCGAGAGCGAAGCTCTGCCAAATAATCATGTCATTGCGAGTCCCGATGGAAAATCGGGACGTGGCAATCTTGAGATTGCTTCGGTCGCTTCGCTCCCTCGCAATGACAACGCTTTGCTGCTACAAACAGTGCCCGACCAAATCGGTCTATGCATTTGGAGTCTCCGATTTCATCGGAGGAGGAATAACCCCCGATTTCATCGGGGACTCCAGTATATTAGTAGGGCTATGACGGAGGCTATCGCTCCTATTAATCG
>CAZJWT010000167.1:0-2269 GCA_964550005.1 uncultured Clostridia bacterium
CTGGAATAAATAAATAGGAGGATTAAAATGAAACCGCTTAAGACCGATTTATCCATCTTCAAGAAATTCGATTTTAAGAATCCACCCGTAGGTGTCAAGTTCCTCTATAACAGACCGGAAGGTATAGAAAAGCTAGATAAAAGTATGCCTATATGTGAAATGATTAAGGAAGCACAGCAAAGAGGGACTCCCTTTTATATTACTAAAGAGAATGAGAATTGTGCCGGCAAATCTGCACTGGGCATGCTGGATGAGCCGGCACCATCCTCTGCGGGTAGTGGCGAAATAGGCGTCAAGTTTGGTATTTTTGAGGACGCACGGGCTAACCGTAAAATATATCAACAGCAGCCAAAAATGGCGAGCGGTATTAAATATGTCGTCTTTTCGCCATTAGATAAACTAACCTTCGAACCAGATCTCCTGTTCCTTATGGCTACCGTTAGCCAGGCGGAAATCGTGATGAGGGCAATGAGCTATTCCACAGGAGAAACATGGTCCAGTAATATGTCGGGGGTTGGGGCGTGCTCCTGGCTTTTTGTGTATCCCTTTATCAGCGGAAAGGTGAATTACGTGGTCACCGGGATGGGTTTTGGCATGAAATCAAGGCAGGTATTTCCGGAAGGGTGGATGCTGATAATTATCCCTTATAACTGGCTGCCGATTATTGCACAGAACCTGAAGGAAATGGAATGGGTCCTTCCTGCATACACAGATGGCAGGGAAAAGTTTATGGAACGGGACGAGAGAATCAAAGCTGAATTGTTCAAAGAGTCTCAAAATTCTTGAATTCGGGGAAGCAAAAGATGTCCGAGCCGAAATACCCTTCACTGGAGGAATATTACAACGACATAGCCCGCCAGGCCATCGAAGAATGCACTCTCTGTGGGGAATGTGTCAGGAATTGCCCGGTATTACCGCTGACGCCGATAAAGGACAAAGCCCCAGAAGAGATTATGGAGAAAACGATAAATTTCTTAAAGGGCGGGCCTATCTCGGAGGAAGTTTTTTACAAGGCCTTCGGTTGCGCAAGCTGTGGAGTTTGTACCGACTCCTGCCCTCAGGGAATCGATGTTTTACTGGCATTTGAGGCAGCCAGAATTCGGCTGGCTAATCAGGGGAAACTACCTGAAGCGGTCCATTCTATGGGGGGAATCGCCAGTTTCGGGAGGACTCTTTCGGCTCTTCAAATGAAACCCTCCGAGGTGAGATGGTTAAGGAGAGTGCCTTCACGACCGGAAAGAGCCGAGAATGTGGTGTTCACGGGGTGTAATCTTCCACAGTTCCCTCACACGGTATTCGCCTTTCTAGATATCCTCGAAAGAATGGGGGTTGATTTTGTGGCCCTGTCAGGAGGGGAACTCTGCTGCGGTTTTCCTCTCTTTCCCGCTTACGGTAAGGTCAGGGAGTCAGAGGAGAAGGCCCGGGAGCTGGTTTCCAGCCTGAAAGCCTTTTCTCCAAAAAGGGTCATCCTTATCTGCGCCGGTTGTTATCACCAGATTAATGAGTTCTATCCCAGATTTCTTGATCTGGATTTTGAGGTTCAATTTTATTCTCAGTTCTTAAATGAGCACCTGGCTGAAATGAGCTTTATAAAGCCTCTGGGAAAAACAGTAGTCTTTCACGATTCCTGCATGAGTCGGCGTGCCGGAGTCAATGAATCGGTGAGAGCGCTGCTGGAGAATATTCCCGGGTTGAAGGTGGTCAAGGCACAAAACATTTGTTGTGGGGGAACACCACAATTGACCGCTCCTCAAATAACTCAAAGGCTGGCGCCCACCTTCGTGAAAACCCTAGCCGGAGATACCATGAAAGCCGGAGCCGATTATCTCGTGAATCTTTGCCAGATCTGCCGGATGACCTTCTATCCGTCCATAAGGAGATATTCATTTGGTCTGAAAGATGTTTTGAATTTAATTAACGAGTCCATGGGAGGCAGGGAATACGAAGATAAATGGGAGAAGTACGCGAGAAGCGAAAGCGTTGAGGAGATAATAGAGAAATCAAGAGAGAATTTTGAGGCAAATGGTCTCACGGAAGAAGAAGTAAGGAAAGCAGTCACTCGTTTTTACTCTTTACCATGACACCCAGTGTCATATCTATTTCTAAGGAGGGGTCTATGAATGCACTTATTATTTATTGGTCCGGAACTGGGAACACCAAACGGGTAGCCGATACTATTCATAACACGCTGAAAAATGGTGGTGTAAATTCGTTATTAAAACGCGTGGAAGAAGCCAAGGACGAAGACTTGTACGAATATGACCTGGTT
>CAZJWT010000168.1:0-2195 GCA_964550005.1 uncultured Clostridia bacterium
ATCGGTGCTATGAGAAATGCATTAAAGATATTTAGTGGAAAAGCAAATCCTAAACTGGCAGAAGAAATATGTAGATATGTTAAAGTCCCTCTGGGAAAAGCAATGGTTACCAGATTTGCTGATGGTGAGTGCAGGGTGAAGATAGAAGAGAATGTTAGGGGGACCGACTGTTTCATAATTCAGCCTACCTGTCCGCCAGTAAATGATAATCTAATGGAACTTTTGACGATGATCGATGCCTTTTGCCGAGCCTCTGCGAGGAGGATTACGGCTGTTATTCCATACTACGGTTATGGCCGACAGGATAAGAAGGACGAACCTCGTGTTCCCATTACAGCTAAATTGGTCGCCGACTTAATTACAGCAGCGGGAGCCCAGCGAGTTCTCACTATGGACCTCCATGCTGCTCAGATTCAGGGTTTCTTTAAAATTCCTGTTGACAATCTCTATGCTGAACCAGTTTTGCTCGATTACTTCCAGAAGAAGGGGCTAAAGAAGTTGGTAATAATTTCACCCGATCCTGGAGGAGTGGAACGCGCTCGTGCTTTTGCTAAGCGAATAAAAGCTTCGCTGGCATTAGTGGATAAACGTCGTCCAGCACCCAATGTGGCTTCAGTAATGAATATCATTGGCGAAGTCGAAGGTAGAAATGTAATCATTCTTGATGACTTGATCGACACAGGTGGAACAATCACAGGCGTGGTCAAGGTATTAAAGGAGAAGGGTTCTCGGGATATCTTTGCTGCTTGTTCGCATGGAGTCCTGTCCGGTTCGGCAGTGGAAAAAATTGAAGAGTGTGAACTGAAGGAGCTGGTGATTACCAATTCGATCAATTTAAGAGATGAAAAAAGATGTAAGAAGATAACTGTCCTTTCAGTTGCCGGACTTTTGGGCGAGGCGATTAAGAGAATTCATAGAGAGACTTCAGTTAGTACGCTATTCGAGTAATTATTTGCAAGGCGTCAAAAAAGCGTCGCCTTTGATTACATAGATTCTTAAAAAAGATTACAGAGATTTCTGACTTTTTCAGAAATTTCTTTGGAGGTTCCAGGTGGTTCAGAAAGAAGTGGTCTTAAATGCTCAAGCGAGGGAAAACACCACGAGGGGCAGGACACATCAATTGCGTCGGGAGGGTAAGCTCCCGGCGGTATTGTATGGAGGAAAAGAGCCGACGCTGTCCATAGCTATTGACCATAAGGAATTTCTAAAAGCCCTTCACACAGAGCGCGGGGAGAATGTGATTATCTCTCTCCATATTTCCCACGTAGCCTCCAGCCTTTCCAAGACAAGTGATGAGCCTGTACCAGTGATTATTAAGGAGATTCAGATTGACCCCGTAAAGAGGAACCTGCTCCATGTCGACTTGTGTCGGATATCTCTGAGAGAGGAAATTCGTGTCAATGTTCCAATTGAAATTTACGGTAAAGCTCCAGGAGTGGAAAAAAGCGGAGGATTCCTCGACCATATTGTTCACGAAATAGCAGTAAAGTGTTTACCAACGAAAATACCAGATAAGATTATTTGTAATGTCTCCTCCCTGGAGGTGGGACAGACCTTGACTGTTAAGGATTTAGAAATACCCAGAGGTGTAGAGGTATTAGAGGATCCTGAAAAGATTGTAGTCAGTATTATTGCTCCCACTGTAGTGGCGGAGAAGCCGGCTGAGAAAGAGGTTGCTCCTGAAGAGGTTGCAGAACCCGAAGTTATTGGCAAAGGAAAGAAAGAGAAAGAGAAAGAGAAAGAGGAAGAAGAGGAAAAGAAAGAGAAAGAGAAAGAGAAAGAGAAGAAGGGAGAGGAAGAAGGGGCTAAAGGGTGAGGCTTATCGTTGGTTTGGGCAATCCTGGAAAGCAGTATGAACATACAAGACATAATCTTGGATTCAGAGTGGTAGATGTACTCTCCAATCGATGGGGAGTAGAACTCATCAGACATAAGTGTCTTTCGCTGATTGGCGAGAAAAAGCTCTCCTTAATTTCTTGTCGCAAAACTTTAAAGCTGACATCTAATGCTGTAAGTAGAAGTTTCTCTCTCCAAACTATTGTTCTGGCTAAGCCCCTGACCTTTGTAAATGGTAGTGGGGAGGCGGTGAAAGCTCTATCCGATTGGCTCAAAATAGGGGAAGAAGAAATTCTGGTTATTTGTGATGATTTTCATCTAACGAAGGGAAAGTTGAAGTTGAAAAAAAGTGGTTCATC
>CAZJWT010000169.1:0-2078 GCA_964550005.1 uncultured Clostridia bacterium
ACATCACCGTAAAGCGGCGATTCATGAGCGAGGACCTAATCCTGGACAACCTCCCGAGAGGTCAGGCGGATTACATTTCCAGGGTCATTCAAGAGAATCTCAGGCGAATGAGTGGCGCCCCCGCATCCCCAGTTACAGCCAATCAGCGGACTCCTCTAACTTCGCCAGAGGACCCTCTTCAAGTCCTGAAGCTTCGCTTTGCCAGAGGAGAGATTACTAAGGAACAATTTGAGGAAATGAAGAGAGCGTTGGAGTAGACTTGGCTGACGCCCTGATTGCCCTCTGCCCTGTTCCTGTAGCTGTGATGAGATAGGGACGGAGTCTGCGTACACTTCTTGAATGCCAACGAAGGGTGCTTTTGGAGAGAAGCATTTTCGAGAGAAGGGTGAAAGAATTTGTCTCCAAAAGTGATTAGCTACTCAACGAACTCATTGCTAATTCTATGTAGACATCGACAGGTAATAGCTGGCATAATATTTGAAAGAGGAAGAAATTAAGTAATGGATGAGTGGCTTCATATAGTTAATGACGTGCTTATTCAAGAGGGCTTCCGCGAGACTATCCTTCAAGTTATAAAACCAGCGCAAGTTTTTGGCTTAGTTAAAAAGCTAGATGGTATTTGGGAAATGCATGTTAGGGGTTTTGATGATGGAAGGCTGGAAAGTGAAATAGAAATTTCCAGAGATTATCTTGAGCACCTTAACGATAAGTATAGGAGAGACGCAACTTTGGAGCTAACACGGCTACTGGATACTTATCAAATTCCTTATGAGATTAAGGGAGAGCCTACTCGATTAACGGCAGTGTTATTTCCTCCAAAAGAAGTGACTCCTTGGAAACCACTAGTAGCTATAGCAGGGATAGCCACTTTTATCGCTTTCTTATGCTGGCGCGGTAAAGATAAGGATTGAAAAATATAAGGATCAAGGCCAGCACCGGCATATTTTTGAACGGAAACTTATACTGAAATAAATGTCTATGGAATCTAAGCCTAATCTTAAAGCTGATTTAGAAAACCTCTTCCGAGATTTTCACTGGACAATCAAAGGATTTATTGATGATGAGGGAAGGGTTCATGAGCTTCCCGACATACCACAGGTTATCACAGGAATTTTCCAAGAGGTAGCGAAGCAAGAAATCAAGCCATTTTTGAGAGACAACTATAACTGCCAAATAATTCAGGGTGGTGCGAGAGAATACCCAGAAATAACGGCTTTGGGTGGAAGGCTGGGAGAAGATAAAATAGCCATTGATATAAAAACCAGTCGTCGCATCTCCAAGAACCGAGTAAGTGGCTTTAGCATCGGGAGCTATGCTGGCTACTTTCTTCACCCAGATAAGCAGCTACCTGGGTGTAAATTTCCCTATGGTGAATTTAAGGAGCATTGGATTGTTGGCTTTGTCTATACCTGGAATCCAAATGCAGATTCGCTGTATATGGTTAGCGACATTGAAGTAATCATAAACCAGAAGTGGAAGATCGCCTCGAAGTCTACTGCAACTGGCACAACCTTTGCTATCAGCTCCGTAAGAAATTTGAATGCCTTAAGAAAGGGCAGAGGCGACTTTAAATCCACTAGAGAGTTTGAGAGTTTCTGGCGAGCTAAAGGATTAAAGCGTGAAAGCAGTAAAAAGAAAAAATAAATACCAGCTTGCTTTGTTGGAAGAGGAAACAAGCGAGTCTATCCCCTCAACACGCTATCAAGGAAGCAAGGCAAAACTTGTAAATTGGATATGGGAATGCACTAAAGAGCTGCATTTTGATAGCGTCTTAGATATTTTTGGTGGGACAGGCGTAGTGGGATACATGTATAAACGTAAAGGCAAAATCACTTACTATAATGACTATCTAAGGTCAAACTATCTTATTGGTTTGTCTCTTATCGAGAATAATAACACTCGGCTTACCAACGGTGATATTCGTCAACTCTTAGAGCCTGGCCCTTCACAGGATTATAAGCACTTCATATCAGAAACCTTCAAAGACATCTACTATACAGACGAAGAGAACCAATGGTTGGATATGGTAGTTCAAAACATATCCCACTTAGAAAATCCCTATAAGAAGGGGCTTGCCT
>CAZJWT010000170.1:0-2077 GCA_964550005.1 uncultured Clostridia bacterium
CGGCATAGACTGCGTCCGTCCCCTACAGCATTGTAGGCACAGATTCAATCTGTGCAAAGCTTATGCTTTGCTGCTACAGGAGTTGAACGGCACCATTATCGGTGTCGAATAGACGAGAAGGAGTTAAATGGCTAGGGGAAGAACTTCCTTCTCCTTCATTCCTCTATACAGGCTGGCGCTATATAACCTTTCAAAGCTAATGCTCGCCATATTTGCAACCTTCCTATATTTCCTCTGTTTTGACTGGAATCCTTTCTTTGCCATTCTTATGATTCCTCTTTTTATCTACTCTGTCCACGGTCTGGCAAGCATCATAGTCAACTTCTTCATATACCTTTTTACCAAGCCCATTCTGTTAAAAGAAAAAGAAAATGTAGTTAAGAACGGAGTACCCGGGCAGGTAAAGATACTCTTTTTCCGTCCTGTTTTTGCCAAGAGTGTACAGGAGATGGAGACTCTTATTGAAAGTATGAAGCAGGATATCCAAAACAATCAGGAGAAGAATCGGAACATAAAATTTATGGTCATAGATAATACAAGGGACGGGACAGTTAGAAAAAAAACAAGAGAGATGATTGGGGATTTACAGGCGCAATTTGGCGAGGATGTAGTCTTCTACTTCCACCGCAACGCCAAAAGCGACTTCTTCAAGAAACTTGGTATCTATCAAGATGCTATTATGCTTCTCTACGAAGGATGGACGAGGCCCAGAACTTATGTGGGGACGCAGTGGGAAAGGTGGACGAAAGGCACAAGAAATCCTGAACAACCTATCTTTGATGAAATTCTTGGCGATATTAGTGCTCTTGGCATAGAGGGCTCAAAAGAGGACATCATAAATGGCAGAGAGGTGGCGATTAGAGATGGTGAGAGGCCGGAAATATCGATAGTTTGTGACGCAGATAATGTGTGGCCGAAAGGTTCGATAAGGAAGATTGTGGCTAAGATACTCCACCCGGAAAACAAAGATATTATTATCTATCAGCCCTCAATAGAAGTTTCCAATCCCAATGAGAATGGTTACATTCGCCTGAATGTGCTGGCTCGCCAGATGATTAAGTTCGACCCCATAGCCAGATGGAGAATGTACCACTTCTCGCCGTTTTATGGAAAGGGCGCAATGCAAATAGAAGGTTATGTCAGAGATGTTATAAAAACAGAAACCATCCATCCCGGCAGGGCAGCGAGCCACGATTTCCAGGAATCACTTAGAGCCTGGACAGCCCTCGTGGAAGATGTCTATATCTATGAAAAGTCATTTTCTAACAAGTTATCTGAACTAACAAGAAGTGCCCAATGGGGATGGGGCGACCTGGAAACTGTTCGTCAGTTCATATACAAGAAGTTCGAACCAGGAAGGAGATCTCATCTTTATGCGCTGGTAAGATTGCTGATAGGCAACCTTACTTTCTCGTTTTGGCTAATAGGAACCTCAATATCTTGGATAGTTCCTGGCTTAGCGACTATGATAGGATCCAGGCTATTCTTTTCTCTGATTGGAGGGATTCTAATTCTTAGCATCATAATTCCAAAATTTATTGCTCCCATTGTAAATAGGCTTAAGCCCAAAACCTACGAATTGGAAATTCCAGAAGTTGAGAAGGATCTTGTTACTATTCTGAGAGAGGGAGTCTTTGCTACAGTGGTCTCTTTTCTGATACATCTACTTGACTTGGTCTATAAACCTTCGGCATTAATCAGGAATCTCGTTAAGCAGATTCGCGGCAGGCCGTTTGTATGGAAGACAGGTGCAATGGGAGAAATAGAGACAGCCCATATTTCTCTGTATCAAACGTATAAGAGATTGTTACCCCCTACTATTCTTGGGATTTTGCTCGTCCTTGGTGGAATCTTTCAGTTTTTCCCTCTTATCTTGATGATATTCCTATCTCCATTTACAGCCTCCTTCCTATTCGGTCCGGCGGTCATTTGGCTCACCTCAAGACCCCGCCCCCAATAAATAAGCACACTTACAGGAAGCGAATGTAGCTGCAGAGCAGAGCTCTGCGTCAATGTAGTGTAGGGCTTTATGCCCGTAGGCTTTTGGTAGTGTAGGGGCTTGTCCCCGTCCCAATAA
>CAZJWT010000171.1:0-2071 GCA_964550005.1 uncultured Clostridia bacterium
GACTCCGAAACCCGATGGAGGCGTCGGACTCCTTCGGAGCTGATTCACATAAGGATGAATTTCAGAAATTTAGCAAAGCAATGTGCAAGTCTTGCCTTGGCGAAGAAGGCAAAAGAAATCTTGATATTGGACGTACGTAAATTGACGTCAATTACGGATTATTTCGTCATCTGTAGTGGTAGGTCCAATATACAAGTGGAGACGATTACTTGGTCGATAGTTTCAAGATTGAAGGATGAAGGAATTCGGGCACTGCATATAGAGGGAGAAAAACAGGCACAGTGGGTACTCATAGACTATGTGGGAGTAATTGTCCATGTGTTTTACGAGCCGGTAAGGAAATTCTATGGACTGGAAAAGCTCTGGGGGGAAGGGAGAAAAATAAAATTCCAACAGGGAAAGAAAAAAAAGCCCGAGGAGTAATAGATTGAGAGTTAGAGATGAACTTAGATGGGGAATCGATGAAGTCCTGAGGAAATTGCGCTTGGAGATTCCCGATTATGATTTAGAATTTGTTCCTGAAGGGATTGGTGGAGACTTTGCTACTAATGTTGCTCTAATAGCAGGGGCGAGAACAGAAAAGCCCCCTATTGAGATAGCGGAAGTTATCTCCAGGGCGCTTCAGGACCTCGAGCCCGACACAATAGGTCGAATAGAGGTGGCAAGACCTGGCTTCATTAATATATACGTAGCAGGGAGACGGTGGCATAGAGAGCTGGGGACGATTTGCAGAGAAGGAAAAAATTACGGGAAAGCCAATATTGGCAAGGGGGCGAAAGTCCTGATTGAATTTGTCTCAGCAAATCCTACAGGGCCTTTACATGTTGGACACGGCAGATCCGCAGCCATTGGGGATTCTCTTGCAAATATCTTGAAAGAGGTGGGATATCGGGTAATAGAAGAGTATTATGTTAACGATATCGGCAATCAGATGGATATCCTGGAAAAGTCAATAAGAATAAGACAGAAAGAGTTGCACGGAGAGAAGGTGCCTTTTCCGGAAGATGCGTATCGAGGAGCTTATGTGAGGGAGATAGCAGAAGAACTCGAGTCCAGATTTGGTAAGAAGAAGTCATTCGACTGTAAGGAGTATGCCGTTCAGAAAATACTTAGCTGGATAAGGGAAGATATGCAAGATTTTGGGGTTAAGTTTGATAATTGGTTTTTCGAGAGCACGCTTTATAGAAAGAATAAAGTCGAGGAGATTGTCGAGTCATTGAAAAGGAAAGACTTAATTTACGAGAAGGACGGTGCACAGTGGTTCAAATCTTCTCAATTTGGTGACGAAAAAGACCGGGTAGTAATCAGAGAGAATAAGAAACCTACTTACTTTACTTCTGATATTGCCTACCATTATGATAAATTCAGGAGAGGCTTTCAGAAGGCTATAAATATCTGGGGTGCTGACCATCATGGCTATGTGGAGAGAGTTAGAGCGTCAGTAGCTGCTCTGGGAATTCCGGCAGAAAACCTGAAAATAATCCTTTATCAATTAGTGAGCCTGATGCGTGGTGGACAGCAGGTTCCAATGTCGACGAGGCAAGGTGAGTTTGTGACCTTGAGGCAAGTTATGGAAGAGGTAGGCAAGGATGCATCGAGGTTCTTCTTTTTGATGCGCGGAGCAGATACTCGCTTGGATTTTGATCTGGAATTAGCTAAAAAGCAGTCTCCAGAAAATCCAGTATATTATATCCAGTATGCGCATGCACGGATTTCGAGTATCTTCCGTGAAAGAAGGAAAAAAGAATATAAAAAGGTTTCTCTCATTGAGAAAAATGAAGAAGAGAAGAAAGAGTTGATTGAGATCGTAAAGAGGCTATCCCAATATCCAGAAATTATCAAGAAATGTGCTGAAAGATATGAGCCCCACCATCTGACTGGATATTTACAAGACCTGGCTAAATGTTTCCACCATTACTACGATAGGTATAGAATCTTAAGTGGTGATAAAAACGCTACCAGGTTCCGCTTGAAGCTCATTCGAGCGATTCAATTAGTGATAAGTAATGGTTTAGGTTTGCTTGGGATTTCGGCTCCGGAGAGGATGTAGATTAAAAGATAGTTTGTTCAT
>CAZJWT010000172.1:0-2053 GCA_964550005.1 uncultured Clostridia bacterium
GTTACCCCCGCTGTAGCTCCGGGAACAAAGATATTAACGAGGCCCTTTCCCAGACCGGTCTCCTCTAAATTCCTCGCCACTCGCTCGGTAAGGTTGACAATATCCACATTTCCTTGAGTGGAAAAACGGATCTTTCTGGAAATTATTCTCATTCTTTTTTCTCTATTTGCCACTTGTAAGAAGTAAGCGTGTTTTTTAACAGCATTATGACCGTTAGGGGACCGACTCCACCGGGCACAGGAGTAATATAGGAAGCCTTCTCAACTGCTTCTTCGAACACAACATCGCCAACTGTCTTCATCTTGGACTTTCCTTCAGTATCGAGAAGAGGTTTCCCTTTCTCGTCCAGAACTGGAACCCGATTTATCCCCACATCGATTATAACTGCCCCCTGTTTAATCATATCTCCCTTAATCAATCCCGCCTTTCCCACAGCGACAATCAGGATTTCAGCATTTCTAGTATGAGAAGCCAAATCCCTGGTGGCAATATGGCAAACAGTGGGAGTAGCCGACTCCAGAACCGAAGAGAGCAGAAAGAGAGTTATGGGTTTCCCCACAATCTCGCTATGTCCCACAATAGTTACCTCTTTACCCTTTATATCCACGCCCGTGCTTTTTAATAGCTCCATTGCTGCCAGCGCCGTACAGGGAGCAAGTCTGGGGTTTCCATAAACCAGCATACCCATATTGTAGGGGTTCATCCCTTCAACATCCTTCGTGGGAGTAATGGCCATCTGCATCCTCCGGGCATTTATCTGTGGAGGAAGGGGCATTTCGAGAATGATACCGGTGACCTTATCATCTCTATTCAATTTCTCAATAAATTTGAGAAGTTCTTCCTCGCTGGTTGCTTCTGGTAGTTCCTGGAGTTGGTAATCGATCCCTACCTCTTCGCAACTTTTCCTCTGACTGTTAACATAGACTGCCGAGGCAGGGTTCTCTCCCACCTGTATTGCTGTCAACAGGGGTACCACTTTATGTCTTTCTTTCAACTCTTTAATTTCTTTCTTGATATCTTCTTTGAACTTCGCCGCCAGAGATTTACCATCAATTATTTTTGCTGCCATATTAATCTCCCCTATTACAATTTCAAATTTCAAATTTCAAATTTCAAATTTCAAATTACAAATTACGAATTTCCTATTCTATCTTCGGTGTTTTTCAATATTTCGTCTTTTATTTTTATTCTGTTCTTCACAAGGGAACCTATGGCCTTTCTTTTCTCTTCCACAAAGTCTCTATCTCGGATCGCTTTTAGATTAATCTTTACATTGAGCTCTGCTCCCTTCAAGGCGGCCTCCAACAATCCTGCAGCAACGCCCACATCGCTAACTAACCTAACATTCCCTATCTTCACAAGCCTTCTTGCCAGGTTCAGACCCTCCTGGCAAGAACGGGCTACTTCCAGAGGAACAATTAGCGCTTCTTTACAAGCTTTTTCGATTGCTTGGGAACGCAGTTCCTTCTCTTTATCAGTTTTGCGGGGCAATTTATAAACACGGGAAGCCCTATCATAGACCTTAATATCTTCATCCACCAACTCGATCAATCTCTTACGCAAATCTTCGCTTCTCTTCAAAATCTTCTTTATCTCTTCTTCGCTTCGTTTGTACCTCTCTTTTCCGAGAGTGAAATTGGAAACCATGCTCAGAAGCCCAACTCCCAATGCGCCCGCCAGAGCTACCACGCTTCCCCCTCCAGGTGCGGGGAGTTTGCCAGCCAAATCATCAAGATACTTTTCTAACCGTTCACTTGTATAATTCTTCATATTCCCGCTATACAAGAAGATTGTAGCAGCAAAGCGTAAGCTTTGCCTTACTTTTAGTCCCGATTCATCGGGACAGCTACATCCTACTCCTTCGCAGGCTGAAGCTCCGAAGGAGTCCGACCCGTCTTCGGAGTCCTTTCGGACCTGCGGCTACCTATATGCGTTTTTCTTCATAGGCCGGCTAGCTCCATGACTTTGGGGACCTTATCTCCCCAGCCGAGAGGCATAATGTGAACGCCCTGACAGAGACCCTTAAGCTCCATAATTATCCTGGCAGCGATTT
>CAZJWT010000173.1:0-2052 GCA_964550005.1 uncultured Clostridia bacterium
TAATTAATAAGGAAGGAGTAGTGGTTGGTTATCGCGGTTCAGTTTATGTTAACCATTCTGAGAATAGTGGAGATGGAATACTTAAGTTATCAAACGGGAAAAGGGCTTCCGAAGTCATTAATGAGTTGGCGAAAGAGAAAAATATAAGAGGTATCTTACTTCTTTCTTGTAATCTAAAAGATGACAAGGTGGGCCGAGTAGATATTCCGGTCATTTATCCTAGATCGTGGGTGTGGCGATCCGCAGCCGAGTGTATTTTTAAGAGAGATATCGGCAAAGGCAGTAGATACTATTCACGCAAAGGTTGGCGGATAATTTATCCTTCTGGCCAAGAAGAAGATTTAATCAACCTATTGAAGTCTAATCAACATAAAGTAGGGACGTCTTTGAACCCAATCGAGGGACGTTTCTCGAACCAATCGGAAAGGTGTCCTCCGGAGGGAACTTCCGGCGACAGAAGAGATTCTCATTTCAAGCCAAAAGGTTCTGCCCGCTCTATATGTGTACTTGGCCTTTCTGTATTGGTGAGCTTAGGGTTAGCTTTGAATCAGGTGTATCCTTGGATAGCGGATTTACGCAATTATCTTTCTGGCTGGGTTAATCATCCGGCATTTGCTCCGCCTTATCTATGGTTAGCAGTTGCCCTTATCATAGTTGCCTCTTTCTTTATCAACGCAAAACTCATCCCTTATATCTTCTTAACCAGAAGAAAACGCCAAGAGCCCCAAAGAGAACCCGCAGAAGTTCCTGAACGCAAAAAACGCGAACCCGAACCGGTTCCTGAACCAATACCTGAGCCTGAGCCAGCAATACCAGGCCCTCTAATACCCGAACCTGAGCCAGCAATACCTTTTCAACACAGACTACTCTGGCCATTGGTGAGGGCTGGTAGAGTAACCTTAGGCCTTCTTCTGCCGCTTGGCCTATGCGGCCACTTTCTCACTCCCACCCCAGTTGGCGACGGCATCCAAAGGGCAGGGGTAGTAGAGATGTTACCTATTGTCGCCATAGCAGTGGTTGTAGGAATTATTGGCACTTTAATTCTCTCTAAAGGCTGGCCTCTCTTGTCACTATTTAGCTTTATGAAGTCTATAAGTAGTGCTGGTGATGATAAGGAGATTTCCGTGGAGTTGTTCGGAAGGGATGGAGCGCAGGGCGCTTATCAGGACTTGATGAACCTCATCCATAGTTTTGGGGCTGATACGCAGAAAGATAATTCCTGCGTGGCTCCCAATAGGATAAAGGGTAAGATTGGAAAAATCGCTGTCTCGGGTAATCAAAATAGACTTCTTCTTTCTGGCCAGAGCAACAATCTCCCCGTTAGAGGCTTCGGTTTTGCCCAGCTCGCGGAGGGTAACACAGTTAAATCCAGACCTGCGCAGGATATTTTCTGTTTCTCTCCAGATACAGTGGTCAATAACGAAGGTCATGGTAAAGGTTTAACTTCGAGTGGAATGCTTGAGTTCTTCTGCAAAATGGATTTCTTCTTGATTAAGGAATTGAGTGGCAAAGGCAATGCAGGCGAGCACATCTTCCCGTTTAAGGTCGGGATAGAAACGTTCGGAGGAGATTTCATCAGGAGAATATCCCTGGGCAAGGAGTTCCAACACCATCGTGACGGGTATTCGTGTGCCTTTGATCCTGGGTCTACCGTGGAGAATATGGGGGTCAATGGAAATTTTGTTCAACAAAGAATGCATCCTCATAATAACCTCCTTATTCAAGAAGATACCACAGATAGAGACGGAAGTCAATACGAAACTTTACTATCCGGATTTTTCGGCTTTAATATAGGTCTTCTTCTGCCGCTTGGCCTATGCGGGAAAATTTGGAATTTATTCAGTGGCATGCAGACTGTCACTTCTGGTCGTCAGATGGCGGGGATAGGTTTGATAGGCCTGTCAACCTTAGCTATAGGCATAGTGGCTTTCGCGATAATCATAGCCATAACCCTATTACGCCGCGTAGGTGCGGGAGGTTCCTTAGGGCAGGCGGGGAATTCATTTATGAATTTATTTATGGAATATTTATATCTTGAAATTAAGAGAAGCA
>CAZJWT010000174.1:0-2047 GCA_964550005.1 uncultured Clostridia bacterium
CAACCCTGCTTAAGCTTCTGGTAGGATTGCTCTTTCCCACAAAAGGCTCTGCCTACATTTTTGGACAGATGGTTCCCCACCTGTCTTTACTTTCCAGAATTGGCTATCTCCCCGAGTTTCCCTGTTTCCTGATGTACCTCACCGCAAGCGAGCTACTCCATTTTTACGGCAAACTCTGTGGCCTTTATTCAAAAGAGAGAAAGAGGAGAGTGGAAGCCGTATTGGATTTGGTGGAGCTTAAGGAGAACAGGAATGACCATCTGGCAGACTTCTCTAAAGGAATGCTGGAGAGAATAGGCATGGCTCAAGTTCTTCTCCACGACCCAGAACTCTTGCTACTCGATGAGCCGACTTCTGGGCTCGACCCTCTGGGAATCAAGAAGATGCGCCAGACAATTCTCAGGCTAAAGGAGGAAAGGAAGACAATACTTTTGAGTTCGCATTTCGTTACAGAGGTAGAGAGAGTCTGTGACCAGGTAGGAATTCTACATAAGGGAAGATTGAAAAGAGTGGTCGAGATAAGAGGCTTGGAAGTTAGTCTGGAGGACGTTTTCGCAGAGACTGTCTCCAAGGAAGTGGTATGAAGAAGATATTTGCAATTGGAGAATATACGGTTAAGGAAAACATCAGACATAAAATTTTCTATACTATTCTTCTATTTGCTCTGGTGATTATGGTGAGTTCTCTTCTCTTCTCCATGCTTTCAGGAGAAGAGGAAACGAGAGTAATCTTAGATATAGGACTTGGCGCGATTGAAATATTTGCTTTCCTTAGTGCTATTTTCGCCGCAGTTGGTCTCGTCTTAGGAGAGATGGAGAATAAGAGCGTCTCTCTCATTCTAACAAGACCTGTGAGGCGCTTCGAATATATATGGGGTCGTTATGCTGGTATTCTCTCTATCTCCTTGTTCAATATTCTTTTGATGTCCTCTGCGCTCCTATTTCTTCTCTTTATTAAGGGTTGGAAATTCGATTTCAGATTCTTGTTGGCAGTGACCTTTATCTTCCTTAAGGTGATAATCATAACTGCTCTGGCAATTCTTCTCTCTCTGATTTCTACCTCAGCAATATCGAGCATCTCTTTTACTTTCTTCTTATGGGTTCTCGGTCATATCACTGACCACTTAAAATATCTAAACCATGTATTGCTCGAAAAGGGAGTTAAGATTACAATATTTCTAAAAGTGATATACTATATTTTGCCCAATTTTCAGTACTTGAATGTTAAGGACTATATGGGCTACCCGAATCTACTGTCCGGCGCCACTATTTTCTGGCAGGTAGCCTATAGCTTAGCCTATGCCAGCGTAGCCACCTGGCTTTCAGTTCTCGTCTTCTCCCGGAAAGAATTTTAAAAAATAGGGACAGCGACCATTTTAATTTCAAATTTCAAATTACGGGGACAAGCCCCTACACTACATTTAATGGATTAGGGCTACTGACCTGAAGAGGAAAGGATGAAGAAGTCTATCTCTATTCTTTTTCTGATTTTGCCCCTGCTTGGACTGTCTATCTTCACCCAGCACCAGGTGGAAAAGAGATTTAAATTTGCTCTGCCATCTATAGCTGAGGTGAAGCCTTCTTCTTTTATCTATTTCTGGGGGAGCTTACTCGGTCTTCGCCGGCTTTCTTCCGATTTAGCCTGGATGAGAGTACTCCAATATTATGGTACTTTGGAAGAAGAGGAGCACGTTCACCACCCAGGAGGTTGTGAAAGAGGTGAATATGAGAATTTGTTGCCAATGTGTCAGGAGGTGGTTCGACTTGACCCCTATTTCCATTACGCATATCTATTTGGCGGTGGCTGTCTTGCTTTTAACCATGAGCGATACGACGAAGCAATTGAGCTTCTTCAAGAAGGAATTAGGAATAATCCAAAATTCTGGAGGTTCCGCCTCTATATAGCAGCAATTGTTTATACCAGAACCAAGGAGTATGATAAAGTTGTCCCACTTCTCGAAGAGGCGACCAGGTACACAGACTGTCCCGAAGTGGTTAAATTTTTTCTCGCCAGTATATATAAAGCTAAAGGAGAATTTGGAAAGGCA
>CAZJWT010000175.1:0-1997 GCA_964550005.1 uncultured Clostridia bacterium
AAGAGATGTTTACTGGAATAATCGAGAACATGGGCGAAGTAATAGAGGAGAATCGCAATAGAATTACTATAGAGACTGATTGGAAGGATTTAAAGGTGGGCGAGTCCATTTCTGTCAACGGTGTCTGCCTTACAGTTGTGGAGAGCCAAAGTCTTAGACCATCCGGGAGTTTCACTGCAGACATCTCCCCCCAGACCCTTAACAGCACCACACTCGGCGCTTTAAAGATTGGAAACAGAGTAAATTTAGAAAGGGCCTTGAAATTAGGAGAACGCTTGGGAGGGCATCTACTCAGCGGGCACGTGGATGGACTGGGAAAGGTGAGAGAAATTGTAAGAGAGAAGGGTGGAAGACTTTTTGAAATCGCAACTTCGCCAGAAATTTTGAAATATGTTGTTACCAAAGGCTCAATTGGTGTAGATGGAGTCAGTTTGACTGTAGTTCGAGTAATGAATGGTAAAGGATTCTCAGTCTCTATTATTCCCTATACGGAGAAGGTTACGACTTTTGGTTTTCTGAAAGTGAACGATTCGGTAAACATTGAAGTGGACGTTTTAGCAAAATACGTTGAGAGTCTAATTAACAAGGGAGATAATAAAACTAATATAACCGAGGAATTTCTCTTAAGGAAGGGATTTCTATGAAGTTCAATACAATTCCTGAAGCGATAGAATATATAAGAAAAGGTAAAATGGTCATTGTGATTGATGATGAGGAACGGGAGAACGAGGGCGACCTGGTCATGGCAGCATCGAAAGTGACTCCTGAGGCAATAAATTTCATGGCTAAATATGGTCGGGGATTGATCTGTCTGCCAATTGTGGGGGAAAGGTTGGATAAGCTGGGAATAAAGCCGATGGTAGCCAATGGAGTGGAATTGCGTGAGGCAGCATTCACAGTTTCTGTTGATGCCAGGAAAGACACCACTACAGGAATTTCGGCTCACGACCGAGCAACTACGGTAAGAGCAGTGATTAATCCCAGGACCAAGCCTTCCGAACTTTGCAGCCCTGGCCATATCTTTCCACTACGCTATCGAGAGGGAGGTGTCTTGGTGCGTGCAGGCCATACTGAGGCAGCTGTGGACCTGGCGAAGTTGGCAGGTTTATACCCTGCTGGGGTGATTTGTGAGATAATGCATGAAGACGGTAGAATGGCCAGGACGCCAGAACTTCTACGCTTCGCTAAAAAGCACAGGTTGGCCATCATCACTATTGCCGACTTGATTGAGTATCGCAGGCGAACAGAGAAATTCATAAAGCGTGTGGCTACCGCTAAATTACCTACAGAATTTGGCGAATTTAGGATAATCGTCTACCAGTCCCTTCTGGACAACGAGCATCATCTCGCTCTGGTGAAGGGAGAAGTGAATGGCAAAAAGAACGTTCTGGTGAGAGTTCACTCTTCCTGTTTAACCGGGGATATTCTCCATTCCTTGCGGTGTGATTGCGGTTCCCAGTTACATCGAGCGATGGAAATAATTGAAAGGAAAGGTCAGGGGGTTATATTGTATATGCATCAGGAGGGCAGGGGTATCGGATTGGTGAACAAGGTGAAGGCATATGAACTCCAGGATAGAGGTTTAGATACCGTAGAGGCTAACAAAGCTTTAGGTTTTAAGCCAGATTTGAGGGATTACGGCATTGGCGCCCAGATCCTTGCAGACCTGGGGCTCTCCACCATAGCCCTGTTAACCAATAATCCCCGCAAGATTGTGGGAATAGAAGGCCATGGACTGAAGGTAACGAAAAGAATTCCCCTTGAAATAAAACCCACCAGGGTAAACAAAAATTACCTTCGGGTTAAGAAGCAGAAATTAGGGCATATGCTGGAAGTGTGAAACAATTCTGTAGTGGCAGAGCGATAGCTCTGCTAAGAAGAAAGCAAAGCTTGCGCTTTGCCGCTACAAAAATAAATGTAGAATGTAGTGGCAGAGCGACAGCTCTGCTAAGAAGAAAGCAAAGCTTACGCTTTGCCGCTACAGGAAATAGATGTAG
>CAZJWT010000176.1:0-1976 GCA_964550005.1 uncultured Clostridia bacterium
GGACCGGTCTGCCGGACTTCGCCCGGCTGATAATACGCTATGTGCCGGACAGGTCTCTGGTGGAACTCAAGTCCCTGAAATACTACCTGACCTCTTACCGCAATGTGGGTGTATTGCAGGAGCACGCCGTGAACCGCATCCTGAAGGACCTGGTGCAACTCCTGCACCCGGTTTCTATGGTGGTGGAGGCTGAGTACGGGGAAAGGGGTGGGATAAAGACGAAGGCCGTAGCTAAGTACGAGAGGGAACGATAAGGAGAATTTATTTTTGATTTACTTGAAAAGAGTACGCAGAAGACGTGCCTAACTAACCAATGCTGTAGTAATAATATTCTTCCTCAGGATAGTCTATTCTCTCACTCTCCTCGGTGATTCTTGTAAAGGTGAGAGCGTTTTCGTCTATGGGGGCATATTTACCTTCCTTGGTTCTCTCCAGAAAAGAAAGCAATACTTCTTCATTATTTCTATCTTCCAGAGGTTTTGTTGTCATTGTCTACTCCCCCTAATTCTATATAACTAATTTCTTCCCTACTTTAGATTCTATATCGTTTCTAACGCCACCGAGGTCAATTTCATAACCGCAGTCACATTTTAACTTATTGTCTTTAGGAAATGCAATACACCCCTTTTTCTGAAAGTCTTTATCAATCCTTGGGTTGTCTACAAATTTTGCATATAATTTATGGACTTTTCCGCATTGAGGACACTTTGTTTCAAGTTCTGCTACTTCTGGTATTGCCCCAGTCGGAATCTTTTGTTGTGTCACTGAGACAGGGAAAGCCCTCTTAACTACTCTGTTTTTCTCCGTAGCAAAGATTTTATATACATCGCTTGAACTAAATAGCAAGCGACATACTGTCTGGATTCTGAATATTACTTCGTTCAATTCAGGATTGCTTTCTCCCCTAGTAACCTTCAGCCCCATTGTATCTAGGTCAACAGCCTTTATTGACCGCCCATGAGTTCTCCACTTAGCATGGTTAATAAGTTCGTTTACAATCTCTCTTGCTCGCCGCGCTTTCATATCCTCTGTAACAGGAATTTTTCTAGTTTCTGTTACAGTCCAGTTCTTGAATTTGTATTTAACTAACCATTCAACAACTAAGTCTTCTGCATACTTCAAAGCATTATAAACACCGCTCAACTCGCCAGGGCTTATCTGAGCTATCATAGTTGCGTCAAAAGCATTTAATCTTCCAGTCTTTCCAGCTTCTTCTCTCTTATTATCCGTCCATTCTATGTAGTCAAATGCGGATACAATAGACCTTCCAATTCTTACTTGAGCATCAATTGGACCCAAGCTTCCAGTTTGGGTCATGATTATATCATCTCCTGAAAGCACCATTATGGTGCCCGCACTTTTTGCTTCACCCGTTACTATGAAAGAAACCTTTTCAAATTTATTATGGAGACATTCAACAATTTCCTCAGCGGCCTCTGCACTTCCTCCAGGCGTTTCGATATAAAAATCAAGGCTAGATGAATCAACTTCGTTAAGTAAGTCATGGATTATGTAATAATCATCTTGAGTTAATGAAAGATCTGGTATGGGAATTGGTTTACCGATTGCAGTTGAGTATACGATGGTATACGTATCTCGCAGTTTATTATAGTTTGAGATTAATTTTTGTAATTCCGATTGAAGGTCGGTAGCACTAAGTCTACGTTCTATATATTCGTTCATTAAGCCCATGCAAACCTCCCATACTTTCCAAGACGGCTAACTCAGCAAAGTAGTTGCTTATTATAAAGCTATTTCTGCGTCATATTCTATCACATTTTGTCAAGATGGCTAGTCTTCGTTGGTTCTGTCTTTCGCCTTACCCCCAACCACCCCCATCCTCACCGCTTCTCTCAGGCTGCTGGCGGGGATAAGCTCAATGCCTTTAGGAAGAGGACTGATGCGGGCGCTGACTCTGGGCACCAGGCAGCGCTTGAAGCCGAGGCGGGCGGCTTCATTCACCCGCCGGTCAAGCT
>CAZJWT010000177.1:0-1972 GCA_964550005.1 uncultured Clostridia bacterium
TTAAGAGATTAGAGAATGGAACTTGTAAGGTGCTTTCGGGGATAGTTTTTCTGGAAATGGTTAGTAATTTTGAAAAGATAGGAGACCATTTAACCAATATCGGTCAGGCGGTGATTTCTCCCTTGCAGTGGGAACATATTGAGGAAAGAGAGCATATTGAAGAAAAAGAGAGAGTCTAGCTGGAGTCCCCGATGAATCGGGGGAGGTTTTGAGAGATAGAATCCTTGCTTTCGCAAGGACTCCAGGGAATGTAGTGGCAGAGCGATAGCTCTGCTAATGATGGGCTCAATGAATTGAGCCCCTACAAACAGGGGAAGGCAAAGCTTACGCTTTGATGCTACAAAAACAAATGTAGTGGTCCCGATGAATTGGGACTAAAGGGAAGGCAAAGCTTACGCTTTGCCGCTACAAGGTGAAGATTCTGGAGGGCAATATTGTATGGTTACATACAAAGAAGCGGGGGTGGACATAAAGAAGGCAGAAAAACTTGTGAAGAGGATAAAGGGGATGGTTCCTGGAATCGGAGGATTTTCGGGTCTATTTCCAATTGAGCCGGGAAGGTATAAGAAGCCCTTGCTCGTTGCTTCTACCGATGGGGTGGGAACAAAGTTAAAAATTGCCCAGCTTATTGGAAAACACGATACTGTTGGCATTGACCTTGTGGCAATGGGTGTTAACGATGTTATAACCTGTGGAGCGAAACCTCTATTCTTCCTTGATTACTTTGCTACGGGAAAGCTGGAGCTCGGAGTGGCTGGGGAGGTGATTAAGGGAATTCATAAGGGATGTCTTCAGGGTGGTTGTAGATTAATAGGAGGAGAGACTGCTGAGATGCCCGGATTCTATAAGCCTGGAGAATACGACTTAGCCGGTTTCTGTGTGGGAATTGTGGAGGAGAAGGAAGTAATAGATGGAAGGGAGATTGAGCCGGGCGATATAATTTTTGGTCTTCCCTCTTCGGGTTTACACAGTAATGGTTTCTCTCTGGTGCGGAAAATTTTCTCTGAAAGAGAATTGAGAAGTTTGTCCAAGGAATTGTTGAAGCCTACAAAGATATATGTGAAAGACATACTTTCGGTAAGGTCTATTGTGCGGGGTATTGCCAATATAACGGGAGGAGGATTTACTGATAACATTCCCCGCATTTTACCCCAGAGGTGCCAAGCGCTGATCCATAGGGGTTCCTGGAGAGTTCCTGGAATTTTCGCACTGGTTCAGGAAAAAGGGAAGATTGAAGACGAGGAAATGTTTCATACCTTCAATATGGGAATCGGGATGGTTATCATTGTATCCCCGGATAAAAGAAAGAGAATCATATCCCTCCTTCCTCAGGCTCGACCTATTGGAAAGGTGGTTTCTGGCAGGCGCCAGGTGAAGATAGTATGAAATACAAGTTTGGAATATTCTCCACTGGAAGAGATATTGAAGCTATCCGGCTTTTTCGAGAAATCTATGATAGCGTTGAAATGGGAATCATAAATGGAAAGATAGCTTATTTATTCTGCAATAGAGAACAGGGAGAAGAGAAGATAACCGACTCTCTTATTAAATTGGTGAGAGACTACGGAATTGAGTTAATCACTTTTTCTTCTAAAAGGTTTAAGAATGTGATGAGAGAGAAAGCTATTGAAGAAAGCAAGAGGACAAAAAGGGATTCCCCTCTCCTTATTCAGTGGAGAAATGAGTATGATAGGGAGGTGAAGGATAGGATTCCTGGATCCTCCGACATCTATCTCATAGGTTATATGCTTATAATTGGACCTGAAATGTGTAAGTCTTACAATATTCTGAATCTCCATCCAGCCCCACCAGGTGGTCCTCAAGGGAACTGGGAGGAAGTGATGAAGAAATTGATTGAGTCAAATGCAAAAGAAGCAGGTTGTATGATGCACCTGGTAACTCCGGAGTTAGACAAGGGCCCTACCATCTCATATTGCACATTCCCGATTGTGGGAGATGATTACGAACCACT
>CAZJWT010000178.1:0-1971 GCA_964550005.1 uncultured Clostridia bacterium
GTTTAGGATTTGCTTTTCCACTAAATATCTTTAATGCATTTCTCATAGCACCGATTCCTCTCCTTATAAACTAACTATCTCAATTTGCAGAGCTTTGCCCTGCCACTACTCAATAATTCATTGGTGATGAACAAACTATTTCCTTTTTTTCCTTATGAGATTAAAAGATAGTTTGTGAAGACTTTAGGAATTTCAGCCAAAAAATGAGAACAACTGTCATTGCGAGGAGCGGAAGCGACGAAGCCCCGATTTATCGGGACCACGCTCCTTTCAGTCGCTCGCAATGACATCCTCAAGTGATGAACAAACTATCTTTTAATCTCTCTTTTTCTTATCTTTAATTACTTGCCTTGCTCTGGCAATGGCCAATTTACCGGCAGGCACATCCTCCGTGATAGTCGAGCCGGCACCAATGACTGCATTCTTTCCAATTTTAACCGGAGCTATAAATTTTGTATCCGAGCCAACAAATGTACCATCTCCTACTCGAGTTATGTTTTTCCTAACGCCATCAAAATTACAGGTAATTGTTCCCGCACCTATGTTAACATCCTTACCCAAAAAGGAATCTCCTATATAGGAGAGGTGGGAGACCTTTGTCCCCTGACCAATTCTCGATTTTTTCACTTCACAAAAATTTCCCACCCTGGCATCCTTTCCAACGACTGTGCCTGGTCGGATGTGCGAAAAGGGACCGACCTTTGCCCTTTCAGCGATTTTGGCACCATAGATAAAGGAAGCTCGGATTTCTACCCCATTTTCTATCCGGCAATCCTGAATGAAAGCATAGGGGCCCAGCCTGCAATTCTCTCCAATTCTCGTCTTCCCTAGAATTGTCGAACCAGGATAAATAATCGTGTCCCTTCCAATCCTTACTGTGGAATCGATAAAAGTCGAGGGTGGGTCGGTAATTGTAACTCCTGTTAGCATCAAACGTTCCAGGTTTTTCATATTGATGTATTTCTGAAGGTTTGCCAGTTGCTTTCGATTATTTACTCCCTCAACTTCGCTGGAATCCTTGGTCATAACTATTCCTACCCTCTTGCCCATCTCTCCCAGAATCTCGACCGCGTCCGTGAGATAATACTCCCTTTTTCTATTGTCAGGCCTGATCTTATCTATCGCCCTAAATAAATCTTCCGCCTTAAAGCAGTACACCCCAGCATTAACTAGATTAATTCTCCTCTCTTTCGGGGTAGCATCTCTCTCCTCCACTATTTTTATCCCTTTCCCATTACTATTCTCAATAATCCTCCCATAGCCAGAAGGATTTTCCGAAGTAGCACCCAGGATAGTCAGAGAGTTATCCTCTTTAGAATGGGTTTGAATTAGCTTCATCAGACTCCTTCCAGTCAAAAGAGGAAGGTCACCATAAACCACCAGGACATCGCCTCTATAATCTCTCAAATCTTTTTTCACCTGAAGAACCGCATGTCCCGAACCAAGTAGCTTGGTTTGGCTGACAAATTCAATCCGGCTTTTCCTCGGTAGTAGAGAGTTCCTTAAGGCTTCGATTATCTTCTCCTTCTTATGTCCTACCACCAAATAATTCTTTTGGCAACCAGTCTTTAGTACAGCCTTCAACACATAGACGAGCATCGGCTGACCGCATAACTGGTGCAAAACCTTAGGCAGGGTCGATTTCATTCTCGTACCTTCCCCTGCCGCAAGAACAATAGAGACCAGATTCCTCAAAATAATTCACCACGCATAAACTGGAGTCCTTGCGAAAGCGAGGCTATTCCAAACAAGTTCATAGTCACGCTCACTTCGTTCGCTTTAGTTCATTGTTCATAGACTACAAACTATGAACTACGAACTACGAACTACGAACTACGAACTACGAACTAATTATACCTCCCTTTCGGGAGGACTCAGAGCATAAACCGATTTGAAATCGTGCCTACAAATATAAACTGGGGAGATAGGATTCGAACCTATGATGGCGGCTCCAAAGGCCGCTGCCTTTCC
>CAZJWT010000179.1:0-1968 GCA_964550005.1 uncultured Clostridia bacterium
TTCGACTTCCACCTCAAGACTGCGGAACAACCGGTCGGTCTTGACGTAGTAGAGCATGTGGGTCTTCCAGAAAAGCATCACGTCCTTGTCGTCGGTATAAACCTTCTCGTACACGTTCTGGTGCAGTGGTGTGTACCGAAAATAAATGGACCCGCTTTCACTAAAATATCGGTGGAAGAAATCGTACAGCTTCTCGAAAAGTTCATCTCGGAAGGCGGGGAACGGCTTTAGAGCTTCATTGATGTCTTGCTGGAGCCTGGGAAATACCCCTTTCTCGTAGTACCGGGACTTAATCCGCATCAGGTTGATGTATCCGGACTCCCCCTCCACCTTGGCCCCCACAAAAACGTCACGGAGGGCATTAAAGAATTTCTGCTCCCGGTTCATTCCATACCTCTCATCTTTGTCATAAGCTCCTAAAGAAATATATACTCTTTTTGGGCAATTTATCAACCGTGGTTCGGGGAACGTAGTTGAATTTTACCACTTATTTTTCCTTTCAGAAATCTCATCCTCCCTCACCCTTCAGTTACTCTGGAGTACGCTCCTCAAGCCAAAGCCCACATACTGCAAAGCGCAAAGTGCATAGCGTAAGTTCTCAATCGTAAAGTGTAAGCCAAAGGTGTCAGGCCTTGAAATGTGAATTAGCATTCTAATCGCCCTCACCTTTCAATTGTTCTGGAGCATGCCAAATGCCGATTGCGGAATGCGGATTGTAAATACACACAAAAATCATCCAATCCAACTTAATCCCACCAACATCCCTCAGAGCGCATCCTCCTATGCAGTATTTTCTGCTAAGGAGGACAGGCAGCGCCCGCCTACGCCAAGGCTTCGAGCAGGTAGGCGCTAGTGTCGTGTCTACACTATTCACTCAAACCTCACCTCCCAATTGTCCTGGAGTCCGTTCCCAGTCAGAGACTACCTTTCTTCCCGCAAGGAGTGAAACGGAAGCCATGAGTGGCAAATAATAAGAAATCCATTCCTATTGGGAATACGTTTCAGTTCAATACTAAAATTTTAGGAGAAGGTTCCACTCCTGTTCGTGTCAGATATAATCTATCAAAACCAAGAAATAATATCAAATTCGACAAAAGGAGGGCTACATCTTTGAGCAGAATCTGTCAAAAATTACCTCAAGAAGAAGGTAAGCCAACTCACCTTATATGCCCCATCGACCAGAGAAGGTATTTAAACCCTAACAACTCCAATTCCATACAGCCATCCTAAATTTTGATCATAAGAAGATCGCTAACTTTAAGAGGAAGGGGAAAGAGGAAAAGTAGAATCTGAATAAAGGCTCGATAGGGTCGTTCCCGACGAAGCTGGAAATCCCACACCGGTCTTCGGGCCTTTTGCCCCTGTGGGAAGCAGACGAAATTTATTGAAGAAGAAATTGGGGAACTGAAACAAAATATTTTTTCACCTGCTTATTAACCATCTCCATAAAGGTAAAAAATTTACCCTTTTACCAGAATATTTCTCCTCTGCTCCATAATCCCAGGTTAAAATTGTTAGATGTCCACATCCAAGATCTTTCCCTGCCTTAGCAAGAGAAATCATTTCTCTCTTCCTTGTGGCATGATGATCGATGTCATAGCAGACTTGAATTAATTCGTCCACTTTCGGCCCTCGTTTTATAACAAAATCCACCTCTTTACCATTCACAGATCGATAGTAATAGAACTCAACGCCTCTCCTCATCAATTCTACTGCAACCAAATTCTCCATCAATCTTCCAATATCTTTGCCTGTCCTAAATTTGATGGCATTTATGACTCCGGTGTCATAAGCGTAACCCTTCTTTGGAGATCGCATCTGCTCCTTCAATTTGAAGGAGAATCGATCTACAGAAAACATGAGAAAGGCCTCCGTCAGGTATTCCGTATAATTCTCAACGGTATGGACACTTCTAAATTCCAGGATGTTTTTAAGTTTCGTATAAGAGAATTCATTGGAGTGGTTTGT
>CAZJWT010000180.1:0-1955 GCA_964550005.1 uncultured Clostridia bacterium
CCATATGAGGTAGAGCCACTGCCAAAATCTTATGACTTTCAAGAACTATCTCCGTTACCCTCTTCAAGACGAAATCTGGTGCACAGAAGAGACATTTACTGGAGTTGAATTCAGGAATCTGCTTTATCTTCTGTGAGGCAACCCAGGAACCAATGAAATTGGGAATCCGGTTAAAACACGGCCTGGGAAATGCAGCAATGTTCTTCTTCTCCAAAAGTCTCCAAATCTCTTGTCTTATTGATTCCTTGGGATCTCTACAATTCATATTCTTTTCTCGACTTCTCTTTTACACTCAGACTCTTTCTATCAGGAAGAAACTTCCATCTTGTCCGTATCGAAGACCATCCCATCCTTTGCCACTACTACCTTAATTCCTGTAGAATCTTCAATGCTACGAGCCTCTTTCCAGGGATTAGCTCTCAGGAGAGTCATTCCAAAATGGGTAAGTATAGCGACCTTCGGCTTACATTCCATAACTATCCTTTTAACATCCTCCATACAGAGGTGGTCCAGATTGCTGGCTTGAAGCCTCACCACATTGACAATTAGAAGGTCGCACCTATAGTAACCGGTTAGCCTGGGAAAGAAGCGAGTATCGGAGAGATAGGAGATTTCACGTTTAGAAGTATGAAAATTGAAACCATAAGTTTCCACATTACCATGGATATGCTTTACCGGGGGTTCAAAGGTTACATTGCCAATCCTGTACTTTTCTCCAGCCTTAAGTATCTCTACCTTTTCCAGATAATTTCTAACGTATCTGAATATAACGGGGTCCTCCTCTAAGGCGTCTAAAGGAGCAAATACAACTCCCTTCTTAGCAAAACCTCCCTCCGTCATTGCCTCTATCATAACATTTATGTCTGCTGAATGGTCAAGATGTCTATGGGAAAGGATAATGCCTTCTAGACTCATTGGCTTGAGACCTTTCTCTAAAGACCTGATGAGAGCACCCGGGCCAGGGTCTAAGAGAAAGTCCGTTCCATCGATGGAGAACCATATTCCGCCAGAAGCTCTAATCTGCTTAAACACCACAACCCTTGCCCCGCCTGTCCCCAAGAATATTATCCGATTGAGCCTGCCTTCCTTTTTCTTCAAATCTCCTCCGAAAAATATCTGATTGAGAAGGTGTCAAATTCTCCAGTATATTCTTCCCATTCGACGTGAACGTGCTTAACTTCTGCCTCAGAAGGACCTCGATGGCACCATCGGATAATTCTTTCCACAGCCTGTTCATCCCCTTCAAAAACAGCCTCAACCCGACCATCCGGACAATTCCTCGCCCAACCTTTCACTCCAAAGCTCATCGCTCTATCACGAGTATGACTGCGGAAGAAGACTCCCTGAACAAATCCCTCTATCCAGACATGAGCTCTAACCTTGGGCAAAAATATTCACCCCTCCGCGCTCGCTCTGCCACTACTTCTCATTCTTTGTAGCAGCAAAGCGTAAGCGGCTGTGTCGCAATCAGATTTCTTGCTTGGTAGCCGCAACCTTCAGGTTGCGTTCTCGACGGAGAAATTACGCAGGCTAAAGCCTGCACCTACCCAAAACAGGGTTATGACACAGCCACGTAAGCTTTGCTTCCTTCCATTCTTGTAGCAGAGCTATCGCTCTGCAGCTACATCCCACTATTGCAGCAGCAAAGCGTAAGCTTTGCTTCTTTTTGGCCGTTTCTGGAGAGTGGATCATATTATGTCAACTACTTTCCAGCCGAACTTCTTCAGGCTCTGGCTGATATATCTTCTGTGGCATCTAGATGGCAACTTCTCACAGCACATTATCGCAGTAGGGCTTTCCAAAAACCAAAAATCAAAAATCAAAAATCAAAAATTACCATTACCCATCACCCATTATAAATTACGGGCATAAAGGTCTACACTACGAATTCCAAATGACAGTGGGAAACCTCCTCACATCAACTAAGGTTTTTACTTCGTAGTCCCTTAAAGTCT
>CAZJWT010000181.1:0-1933 GCA_964550005.1 uncultured Clostridia bacterium
GGGGGTTGTAAAGAACTACTTGCATCTTCCCCTTGACGATACTTCTGTTTCTATGTTGGATTATCAGAGGAGAATGGTTGTGATTGAAGCAGGGTATATGGCTCCTGAAGAGAAAAGAGATATTGGAATTGTAGGAGATATGGGTAGTGTTCATTGTGACTTTCGGAAAAACCATTTTATTTTTTGTAGTGACCGGCACGAAAGAAAGGAAGATACCTGTATTGTTGTGGAAGGAATTGTCGAGGTGATTCCCATCGAATATGAAGAGGCATTGAAGATTGAATTAAGGGCTTTTCTTGATTCCGTAAAGACTCGTTCCAAACCTCTTGCAGACGGTAGGGTTGGTTATCAAGCATTAAAGATAGTTGAAGCCTGTTACGAATCTTCAAAAAAAGGAAGGAGAATGGAGATCGAATGGTAATTCCTCTTTCAAAACCATATGTAGATCAGGAGATCAGAGATCGTGTCCTGGAAGTTATTGATTCAGGACAGTATATCCTGGGCGAGCAGTGCAGAGCATTTGAGAAGGAATTTGCTGAGTTCATAGGAGTTAAACACGCAATTCTTACCTCTTCTGGTACATCTGCCATTTTCCTATGCCTGAAGGCTCTTGGGATAGGCATGGGAGACGGTGTTCTCGTGCCATCTCTTACAGCTTTTCCAACGATAGAACCCATTTTTCATGTGGGTGCAAAGCCTATATTTATAGATGTGGATGATACATTTACCATGAACTCCAAGCATATAGAGGCTATTTTAAGTGTAAATGCAAGGAAAGTTAAGTGCATTATGCCTGTTCACCTTTATGGGCATCCTACTGATATGGATTCAATCCTGGATATAGCTAAATATCATGGCTTCTTTGTCGTGGAGGACTGCTGCCAGGCACATGGAGCAAGGTATAAAGGGAAGCGTGTAGGTTCCATAGGGGTAGCAGGTTGTTTCTCCTTCTACCCATCTAAAAACCTTACCGTCCTGGGAGACGGAGGCATGATTACCACCTCGGATGACCTTTTAGCCAACACTTGCAGGATGTTAAGGGATCACGGGAGAAAAGATAAGTATGACCATCAGATTGTTGGGTATAACATGAGATTTAATGAAATTCAGGCGGCTGTAGGACGTATTCAACTCAAGAAATTGGACTCTTTTAATGAATGGAGAAATCGTATTGCCGACTGGTACGATATGGGATTGGAAGGGGTTCCTGTTATTACTCCAAAATCAATGGATTGGGCAGAACCAGTATATCACCTTTACGTGATAAGAACCCCAGAGAGAGACAAATTATCTGAGTTTTTGAAGGTAAAAGGGATTCAGACAGGGATACATTACCCAATTCCTAATCATAAACAGAAAGCAGTAAATGACTTTTACGGTTCATGGTACAAATTACCTAAAACGGAGGAATTTGCTGATCAAATCCTCTCTCTTCCAATGTACCCTGAACTTAAATTGAGAGATACTAACTATATATGCGAAAGTATTAATGATTTTTTTAATGGAGTGGAAAATGGCTAAAGTTGATCTCAGTATTTTAATCCCTTCTCGTCAGGAAATGTTTCTCCGTCGCACCGTTGAGGATATTCTCAGGAATATGAGGGGAAACACTGAAATTATAGTGGGTCTGGATGGAGATTGGGCAGATCCCCCATTAGAAGACCATCCAAAGGTTCATATCATTCATCATAGTAAGTCCATAGGTCAAAGGGCTATCACCAACGAGTGTGCAAAATTGTCCAGAGCAAAGTATCTTATGAAATGTGATGCTCATTGTTCCTTCGATGAGGGGTTTGATGTCAAGTTAATGGCAGATATGCAGGATAACTGGACTGTTGTACCCTTGATGAAGAACTTCCATGTATTTGACTGGGTATGCAAGAAGTGTGGAGACAAGAGGTATCAGGGGCCTACTCCTACCTCATGTCCGAAA
>CAZJWT010000182.1:0-1902 GCA_964550005.1 uncultured Clostridia bacterium
CAACGTGTAGGGGGGACGCCCTTAAATAATTAAATAACTTATTAAATGAGCCGGTAGCCATTTTCGTTTGCGATGACCTCTCCTCTCTGAACGGCATACCCCACTCCCGCAGGACTCATTCTCAGCTGTCTGGCCAAGTCGGTCAAGGCAATTCCCCAATCCCGCACCGCCCAAAAACAAAAAAGACTCCGGGCATTCACCTGCTGCTGCTGGCGCCCCCTGGCCAAAACTTCCTTCATGTCCAACTGATAAATCTCCGCAACTCTTCTGGCAATTTCCTCAAGATTATAACCACGCCTCCTCAATTCACATTGGGGCGTGTAATGCTCATCAGCCTGGGCAAGAACCAATTCCACAAAATCTGAATCTCCCAATATCCGCTCATCACTCTTGATATGATCCTGACCCTTTAACCTCAGTTTGATGGCCTCTGACCAACCACCCAGACTGCGAATCAACCCACCCCCAATGAGATCCTCACGACGCCCCTGCTCCATCCCTTCTTCTATATAGGAAAAATACGCTCTCCTGGCACCAGAGGCGCTTTCCCCGAAACATTGAAGAACATAATCTACCTCCTGCCAGGGCCGTTTCTTCCTGCCCATCAAAACACTATGCCCGCAGTAGGCGTAGCTATTGAGCCTGGCCAAATCAGAAACGATTCCGGCTCTGAGAGGGTTCAGATGAATATACCGAACCAACTCCTTAAAATATAAATCCTCCTGGCAGACAATGGATTTATACCGATTCTGGAAAAGATGACCATGCCGTTTGTGCCGCCGGTTGAAGCTGACCACATAACCCGTAAGCAATCTCCTCATCAAAGTCGCGATGGAAACTTTCCCCGTACGCAAGAGAAAGTGGGCATGATTCGGTAGAAATGCCCAGGCATAACAGGCCGTCCTGGTTTCCAGGAGAAGTTTCCCTAACCGTTCAAGAAGATTCTCACGATCTTGATCGTCTCTAAATATCTTTCGACGCTCCATACCCCTGATGATGATATGGTGCAAAACTGCGGGAGCGTCCAAACGAGCTGATCTGGGCATAGCCTTCTGTTTATCATGCCCCCTAAATGATGTCAATTGAATAATTTAAGGGCGTCCCCATTCCTTCAATCTTCAATTCTTTAACTATAATGGTTTTTTTACCTCTGCCAGATTTTATCTCAATTTCTTTATCTTCAATTCCCGTCCGCAATTCTATCTCATTGAAGCATTCTTTAGAAAATATCACCGAGCCAATTGCTTCATTCTGGTACTTGGATGCATTATTAACAGCTTCCCCCAAATAATCCCAGCGCCCCAAAATCATAACGTTCTTTAACCTCCCTATTTCGACCCCAAAGCCTAAGGTTAGATTATTCCTGTTTAGCATTCCCATTAATTCCTTACCAGATTCATAGCAAGCAGTGATAAAATCAGAAACAAACTCTTGACTTTCAGAAAGACAAATTTTCTTAGTCTTACTATCAGAAGTCTTCAATTCAGAGACCGCACGCTGATATCGTTCTTTTTCAAGGACAATCATGAATCCATCGCCCACTCCTTTAATAAATAGCTCAGGAAACCAAGGTTTTGCAAAATGTTTTTGAAGGATTTCCTCGATGTTAAAGATTAACTTCTGAACTTTTTGGGCTTCATTATCTAACACCCAGTTCGTAAATCCACGAATATCTGTAAATGCAACTATGCATTCAACTTCGATCCCCTCATGAGGGTCACGCTCAAATAGAACAGGATGGGCTATGTCTTCAATCCCCCCCATTCTTGATGTGCCTTCCCACTTTATAATCCCTCGATCAAAAAATTGATAGCGTCCGGGTCCAGAGCCAAGCCATCTTTCTCCTGTCAGTGGATTTCCAAGCTGTTCGCATGGAATCTTTGGAAGGCTCAGAAATACCTT
>CAZJWT010000183.1:0-1899 GCA_964550005.1 uncultured Clostridia bacterium
GAACACTTCTAAAGCTTGATAGTCAATTACTTCTTCAGTTCTCTCCACTCCTTTTTCAATAACAATCCTTTCCTTAATAAATAGAGGAACAGCTTCCAGCCAATGAGTGGCCCTTCTCAACCAGCGATAGTCTGGACTGCAATACATCTTGTGTCCACCTGTCCTGACCAGGTCCAAGAGGTCGGGGTACTTCCCTAAATAGGGCTCCAAGAATTCGTTCATCTTGGCCTGAAGATGCGTTTCATTGGGATGAAGCCTCTGGCTCATAATCACATAAGCAGCGTCTTTTCTTCCGGCAACAGCTAAACGGACATAAAGTTCTTTAACTAAATTATTGATTTGGAAAACTTTCTTATTAAGGCTTTCCAGCTCGGCATCCAATCCCTCTTCAATATCACTTTTCCCGTATCTTTCTCTTTCCGCAGAAATATTGAAAGCTTGTCTAGCCATCTCTTTTTGAATACCAGCACTAGACCTGGTTTGCCAATTTCTTACCTGCTCCTCAAACATCTCCATAGCGCCAATAATCATGGCCTCCGAAGGCAATTCCTGTCCCATTTCGCCCGTTACATTAAGAAGATGGTCTAATGCATTCTTTAATTCTTCATCAGTAATATCTCGACAAGCAATTCTGAGTTCTTTTACCTTGTTACGGAAGCCATCCTCCAGCGCTACGCGAAGAGAACTCGCCACCAGAGCGCCCTGATTGTGGGAGGCGCGAGCCATTCGGGTAAAGAAGAGTTCCACTCCTTCCTCAAGCGCCTCATCAGAAATGCGTTCAATATTCTCCAGCTCTATGTTGCGATCGTATCCTTTAATAACGTCAAAAACCCTGCTCCTCTTTTCATCGGGATCCAGGCTCTCATCAAGTAGTATCTCCAGAACCGCCTCCCTATCATAAGGGAGGTCTATCTTATTCTGTCCAATCAGCCAGGAGACAAACTTATCTCTCCAACGCCACGTCCCATCGGCTAATGCAGTCATTTCGGATACTTTTTCCAACGCCGCTTTGATTCTCTTGGCGTTAATTAGATTTTCTATTGTGGTAAGTCTGCTTAAACGAGCTTGATAAACTTTCCCCTCTCTCTTAAGGAGTTCCTTCTGTTCATCTCCCTGTTGTTCAAGTTCCCTGTCAATCTTTTTTTGAGAAGTACCATATTGTTTAACCATTCCCTTTATGATACTTTGAGCTTTCTCCGTTTTACCTTGCTCTAACAGTCTCGAGACATTGCCTAATTTCCTGACTTCTTCAGTCATCCCCTCATATGTCAGGCAGAACGATGCCTCAAAGTCTAATTTACCCCGAACAGAATCACTAGCTGCCTCTAAAAACATAGAAAAGATGTTACCGCTATCTATGAAAGGTGAACGGAGAATAGAATGAAGGGCACTTTTTTCTTTTTCGCTGAGGAGGTCATAGAATTCAAGAATCTTGTGGATGGCTTGCCGCTCTTCTAATCCCGTCAAGTGGTAGAATTCGTGAAGCTGTCCCAGAGCAGAAAGGAGGGCTAAACCGAGAAGGACTTGTTGTTTAGGAACAAAAACTTCTTCATCTCTGTATTTATATGTTAGGTCTTCTACTTCTATGTCTTGTGTCTTCGGATTAATCCTTAAACCAAAGTGTTTCGCTAAGTCTGTATCAAAACGGATTAAACGTTTTTCTTTATCTTGAATATCATTGCTTACCGGAGCAACATCGATGACCGCGTCATGGTCTTCCATAAACTGGACGCCAACTTCTCCTCGCTTGACCATGGCTTGTATTGCTTTCTTGATTCCTGGTGAACGGATATATCTGGACAACACTTCTCGCAGTGCGTATTGATGTAGACTCGCGCTAAGCTTGACCTGTTCAGAAGCCCGTTGATTAACTATTATCTGAGCATTGCGGAGTGAACC
>CAZJWT010000184.1:0-1891 GCA_964550005.1 uncultured Clostridia bacterium
GTTTTTACCGAGGCTTAGCAACCTTTTAATCCAAAGTTCCGGCACTGCGAAGGGCGAGCTTATGGATGCACTTGCTAATTTAGTGAAGAAATTAAATGAAATAACAGATTCAAAGAAACTTCCCACAATAACCCTTGGAGAAAGGGTAACTGATTTCACTACTGCAGGTTGGATTGGAACGATAGAGGGAACCGCAAAAGACCCGGTGGAAATCTATGGTATGCTAAAGACTCACGATATTATTCTAGTTCCAGAGGCAAAATCGTTCTTTGATAAAGAAGAATATGTTGCTAGCATAAGACATAAGCTAACTTCAGCCCTTGACGAGCCCGGTATTCTGACCAAGAGGCTTAGGTTGGGAGGATTATCGTACGAATCTAAAACATCAATTGTAGCAGCCACAATACCATTGATGGAGATTGACATGGCTCTGACACACGAAGGATTTCTACAGAGGTTCTTAGTCAGTTTTAGAGAATTCTCAGAGAATGAAAAGAATGAAATTGATAAAAGGAAAGACCAGCTTAAAAATTTAGATTACGAAAAGGACATCCAGCCGGTACTGAATAATTTGGTAGACGAACTGGTTGCCTTTATGCAGGCACAGACATATGTTTGGGGTACATATCGCATTGCTTCTAACCCATACTTAAAGGTCAAAAAGTCCGACGTGCCACAGATGGAGCAACTTAGGATAGGACTGAGACAGAGGTATTTCCGAAACCAGTATGACGATGTTCGCAAAGATTTGTTAGATTCATTCTATCAACGTCTGGATACTCACATCCTTAAGATGGCTTCACATCACGCGCTTGTGGAAGGCAAAAGTGAAATTGACTTACAAGATTACGCATATGCCTCTGATGCAATAATTTGGCATTGCGAGAGCATAGGCAGGCTGTTGGATAAACTTAGAGACCATCTAGAGGATGTAACAAAGAATAGAAAGGAGTTAATCTGCGGAATAATAAAGAACGAGGGTGGTGAGATCCAGCATGCAGACCTCATTAGGAGGTTGAACCATATGCGCAATACCGGATTATGGAACTTGGGAGAAACCCGCACCCATCAGTTTGTCAAGTCTATGCTAGACTCGAAAGAGCTTAGATGCAGAATAGCTGCGCATGGAAAGAAGACAATGTTACTACCTTAGTTCTTTAGGATTTTAGTTCTTTACTATATATTTCTAATGCACACCGTTAAAAGAAATAATATGGTAAAACCCTAAAGAACTAAAAAGCTATACCATCATCAAAGGAGCGCGATGAGCTCATCTTCTATGTTTAGAACAATTCGTATACGGAGCTAGAACCAGTGTCCGTATACGGAAGTGTATTCCTTTTATATGTTTTAATTAGGATGGTGACTCTAAGCGTTTATTTTGTTTAATCGAAACGCTCATATCTTTGTCGTATTTGAATTTACATATATTTTATCCAATATCTTACGAGACAGATTGTAGCTCTTTTTAGTCTTCCCCAACAGACAGCCCATTTCATTAATTGGAATTATCCAATAATTCACATTTCTTATGTCTTTTTCAAAGAAGCCTATTACGAAATAAATGGAATCCGGACTTATGCCCATTACCTTGGCCCTATCCACGATTTTGTCTATCTCTCTTATATCTGGATTATGAGATTGTTTGAATTCCTTTTCCATAGTCTTTACTTGAATATAAAACGGGGATGCTCCGACTTTGAACAACTTATCCTTGATATAGGATGTTTCATGCGCGATTACGTCGAAAGACTCGGTGTCAAACCTCTGTGCGATATATCCTCTCCTGTTAAGGAGCCAAGCCACTAAGTATTCGCCAGTATCTCCAGTCAGGCGTCTATCATACTCGTTTCTTTTGCTATCTGCCATAGTCTACCTTGGTAGCCGCAGA
>CAZJWT010000185.1:0-1842 GCA_964550005.1 uncultured Clostridia bacterium
GCGAGGAGATTGGGAGTGGGGGCTTCAGCCATTGCAATGGCCATAAGGAGAAAGAGCTCCTGAGGCAGTCAACAATTGTGATGATTATGAGCAGCGTCCCCAATCTCCCGCAAGGACAAAGACCGTCTGGTCCCCCCTCCCCTCCATCCCCTCCCACCAGGGGAGGGGAGATTATTGGGGGGATATTGAAAAATGGTAGAAGAAAATTCTCAGATTCGACCATATACGGATCCAATGGTGCGGAGTTATTTATAGTGAATATTTCTGAGGTCTAATTTCGTTATTATTCCCGTCCAGAGGCGTCACTCGCCTTTGCCAGGATGCCCCGTGCGGAAGCGCGGGGAGCTTCACGATTCACAAAACGCCCACCAGCGTTTCCACCTGGTGGGCGTTTTTTTCGTGGCTAACAAATTGGTGCCCTACAACGGTATCGAGGTATTTCCATTTTCATCTTTTTGCCAATTCACCCCACTGTATGAGTCAATCTTTGCCCTCTCAATGCCTCAATTAAGAATAAATGTGGGAAACGTTTTACACATTCTTTGGGAAGTAATTCAGGACTTTTGAGAAAATCGCTTCCACTTTTTATCAGTGTCTTTAATCCCAAACATTTATATTAAAAACTATAACTAATGAAATATATTAGATTTTTGAGAAATTTCGTTAAATGCTAAACGTTTGGCGTAAGATTTGGAGGAATAGGGGGAAGGTCAGGCCTTGAAATATAAGAACCACTTCCAGAACGAGGAACTCTCGTTCTTCTGGGTTGTGGTTTACTTGGCCTTGCAGGATTGTGGTGGAAGTTTAAGAAGTAAGTCGATATTCAATGATATAGAGCGCTCGATATATGGTAGCTTATACGTTCTACTGGATAGATGAAACAGAAAAAGTTCATTATATTGGATTACTCCCAGAGAGAAGAAAACATCCAGAAAGAATTACCCAGGAATCAATCATGAATTTTGGGAAGACGATCTTAGGTAATAATCCAGACATCAATAATATCCTCTTCATTCAGGTAACACTAGACGAAATCACAGGTAAGATTTATTGGCCTAAACCTTCTATAGCAACTTGCAAATCAGCTTAGAAAGTAAATCAATATCTTAATTTTCAAAGAACGAAGGCAGGGTCAGAGTTGACGAGCCGATAGCTTAACGTGTTGAAAATAGACTCACCTTCGCATAGAAAATGCCGGGAACTGTTGATAGCCGCTGATTAATCGGCAAGACCACCTGTCACTCAGCTTTCAAAGATTTCTTCTTAAAAGAAAAGGCCAGAACCCTTTGTAGTTCAAGGCCTTTTTCAATTTCTTCAACACGTTAAGCGACCGGCTCGTCAGAGTTGACTCTGCCTTTTTTGTTATCTATTCAACCTTTCGATGGACCCCAAATGGTGCCAGGCAACGGCACTGTAATGCGGTGCTGCAGTTAGTTAAAAGCATAGCGCATGGCGCAGAGCGCGTAGCGTTACTTGAGTTGCTTGGGTTACTTGAGTTTATTGGGTCTAACTTGGTTAGAGGTTTGAGGATCGCTGCGCCCTGAACCATCCGGTACAGGGCTTCGCTTGAGGTTGGAGGCAAACCCTTACGACCTGCGTCTCACGACTTACGATAGAAATCGAGTTGCAGGCTTCCGGTTAGCCTTCATTTTATTAATTCCTTTTAAAGATTATTCCACTCACCTACAGAGATCGTTCTTCCAAGAATCTTCTCAACCTCGCTTACCATCATCTTTAGCTGGGGGACAGAATATTCAGGATTGGAAGGAAGAGATAGTCTGGCGGTTCTGTAGACCAAAAACTGGTGCCGGGCGCCGGAGTAGGGGCCATCAAATCCAAGTC
>CAZJWT010000186.1:0-1819 GCA_964550005.1 uncultured Clostridia bacterium
CCAGAAAGATAAGGGTGCCATAGACGATGCGGTAAAGAGATGCTTTGATAAAGGCAGGCCTGATTTAGCAGCCAATATCCTGATGAAACTTATAGAACTAAAAGAAATCACTTACCAGAAAGTTAAGGGTACCATAGACGATGCAGTAAAGAGATGCTTTGATAAAGGCAGGCCTGATTTAGCAGCCAATGTTCTGATAAAACTAATGGAACTAAGAGACGATTCTGGTGCCATCAATGGCTTAAAAGAGTATTTGAGAATGCATTCTTATAGTTTTGATGACCGATTAATATCTTTGGCATTAATAGATGGTTACTTATCTGGCAAGAGGAGTGCTAGTAATGTTATAGAGACATACAGGACGGTCCGGCCTATTTTAGATTTCAAGCATATCGTAGGAGATTTAATAACGAATCCTGGGGATATATTGTTGTCTTTCATACAAAGTGGAAAAACTATGACTCCCGCGTATCAATCTATGACCAGACCTTTTCTTTATGTTCCTGTCATTGTTCAAAAGAGTATTCCTGTAACAAGTGACAAACTTCTTCAAGAAGAAGTAAAGGCTGGACGCATAATAAGGATAAAGAATAAATACTACTTTCCAGTAAAGAATCCTTTATTTAGCTTCAAGGGAATTCACAACAGGTCTCTTATATTCCGTACTGAAGGTGGGGATATTGTCTATAAAGGGACAGGCCTGGCAAAACCTGTCAGCATTCACGGCATTAAAACAAATTTTCAATTAGGAGACTCTCCTCATATACTAAATGGAGGTATGCCGAAAAGCGAATCCTGCATAGATGTGGATTTACTACTGAGGAAAGCCTTTCTGAGACTAAAAAGAAGAAAAGACCCTGTTTTCTTAGCTGCCTCAAAATATGGGGTTGACTTGAATATCTTCAGGAATCCTATAGCAGTGGTCTCTCCCAACGCTTTGCCAGTTGTTGATATTGACGGGACCGGGAAAGAAGAAAATGAGGTTCTTATGAAATCGTCTCTATATCTGACAGAGGAGTCAATAAGGCCGCCGCCAGGGGTATATCTTATTCCAGTAAATAAGTTCTTGGATTTTATCGGGATACCTCAGGCGGCGAAAGAAGAGAGAGACCCGGCAATATATGTATATAGAGTTCCCTGCAATAAGAGGATATCTGAGTTAGATTCATTAAGTGATTTTGAACCAATATTCAAGTATCATGGTTACACTTCCAGGCGTGATACAAAGAAGGCAAGAGAAACCGTTGGATTTTCATTTACGGCAAGATGCGCATTGTTCATTTACATAGTACATAATGAGTTAAGAGCTACCTGCCATAATGATTATGGGACAGTCTTTTCAGAGCACAATTGCAATCCCCTTACTCTATTTGATTACGACACTATAAGGTTTGATCTGAATGAAAACGAGAGAGCCCGAGCTTTGGCAAAAGATATTGAAGATGCCAAGAAAATGATTGAGGCTTTGACGGGAAAACTTGGAATCGATTCAACTTTAGCATTGAAAATTTTTGATAGCATCCTGGAAGCAAAGAAGCCTTTAGGCCCCACCCTTATAAAGACACTTTTTGCACTTGCTGTGATTGCGGTTGTTGGCTTCTTTGATTTATCTCAAGCAATTAGAGATAGCAGTCAGATACAAACTGCAGGTATCGGAGTTCTTGAAGTTGTTCTAATTTGTCTGCTATGTATGGCAGGTTGGCCTATATATAAAGATGTGATTATTACGGAAATTAAGGGAATAATTAAATCGGTAATTAAGGCAGCCAAAGCTCTTCAATCAAGAATACAGAAATTCCGCGCGCAGTATAAGTTTGGT
>CAZJWT010000187.1:0-1785 GCA_964550005.1 uncultured Clostridia bacterium
AGCTGTAGTAGTTGAGACCAGGCAGAATCAGGGGTCGCCGCTGTCCAGATTGAAGTCACTCAACTTTCTAAATAACATATTGGCCAGAAAAGAGGCACAATCGAAACGAGTTGATGAGGGAATTTTGCTCAATACTTTAGGAGAAGTTGCTGAAGCTTCAACGAGCAATATCTTTTTAGTAAAAAAGGGTGTGGTAATTACACCACCAGAAGAGTCAGGATTATTGCCGGGTATAACACGAAGAGTCGTCCTGGAGTTGACTTCTACTATGGGACTTGAAGTATATGATAAGAAGGTCTTCTTAGATGACCTGATGGTAGCAGAGGAGGCTTTTCTTACCAATTCTTTAATAGAAATTATGCCCATGATAGAAATCGATGGTCATCTAATCGGCAAGGGAAAGCCGGGCGCCGCCACTCAGAGAATCCATAAAGCATATCGAGAATTAGTGCAAAAAGAAATAAGCACACAATGTAGGGGTTCGATTTATCGAACCCGTATTGAAAAGAGGGCTCAATAAATTGAGCCCCTACAAAAGGACGATTGGATGAAAAAATGAAATTGGCAATAACAGGGAAGGGTGGAGTGGGAAAGACTACTTTTGCCGCAGGGTTGGCTCTTGCTTTTGTTCAGGATGGGAAGAAAGTTATTGCTATTGATGCCGATCCCGATAGTAACCTGGCAGCCACTCTCGGTTTTCCCGAGCCGGAGAAAATAGTGCCACTTGTGGAGATGAAGGATCTGATTGAAGAGAGGACAGGGGTTGAACCTGGCGCAGTGGGAGGGTACTTCAAGCTCAATCCCCGGGTGGACGATATTCCTGATAAGTTTTCTATAGAGCATCAGGGCATAAAACTTCTTCTTATGGGAAGGGTAAAGAAGGGTGGAAGTGGGTGCTTCTGTCCTGAAAATGCTTTTCTTAAATCAATACTTTCCCACCTATTTTTTGGCCGAGAAGATGTTGTAATTCTGGATATGGAAGCAGGCATAGAGCATTTAGGGAGAGGGACGGCAGAAGGAGTAGATAGTCTCATCGTGGTTGTGGAGCCGAGCGTGAGAAGCATTGAGACGGCGTCCAGAATTAAGTCTCTGGCAAAAGATTTGAAAATAAAGAGGGTTTTTCTTGTGGGTAATAAAGTTCGTGGTCGTGAAGATATAGATTTTATTAGAAAAAATATTTCCGATTTTGAAATTTTAGGTTTCATTTGGTATAATGACAAGTTAATCGATAAAGTTACAAATTCTATAATCGGAGAAATAAAAGAAATTAAGAAAGGTCTAATCGGGAGGCAAGATGAGAAAGGAAGAGAAGTCCATAGATAAGGCAAGCCAGGAAATATTGGAAATTGCCGAAAAAGAAGGAATCGATACTGCCTGGGATCGATATGAAGCAATGGTTCCGCAGTGTGGGTTCGGTGAACTTGGTCTTTGCTGCAGGAACTGTCTTTTAGGACCTTGCCGGATTGACCCCTTTGAAGAGGGTCCTCAAAAGGGAGTTTGTGGAGCTACGTCAGAAATTATGGCAGCCAGAAATTTAATCCGTATGATTGCTGGAGGTGCTGCTGCTCATTCTGACCATGGCCGGGACATCGCCCATACCTTACTCTTGGCTGTTCAGGGAAAGACGAAGGGTTACGGGGTTAAAGATGAACAGAAATTGCTTTCTCTTGCTAATGAATTAGGAATAAAAACCAATGGTAGGGATAAAAAAGAGATTGCAATGGAATTGGCGGAAAAAGTATTTTCTGAGTTTGGTCAGCAACACGGAGAGCTCCAATTTTCTCA
>CAZJWT010000188.1:0-1781 GCA_964550005.1 uncultured Clostridia bacterium
CCTTCCACGCTTCTATTTCCCTTCGTCTGTTACATACAGGTTTGAGTCTGCAACATCGTTTGGATCCAATGCCTTCTTGATTTTCCTCTTATACTCATAGTAATTCCCGAGATGTTGACTTGCGATTCTTTCTTTTGGTCCCATCAGACGGAGGCCTGTACCGAGGACATTCTTCTTCACAGCAACCTCCTCAGTTTCATCAAAGATCTTAAAAAAAGGTTTAGTAAGCTCAGAATTTCGCCAGTCGGAATGACTTATGAATTCGGCGTGCCCAAATGCCCTCTGGTCTTCTGACCCTGCCCAAAAAGTATCACGCCCGTAATCGTTTATGATTTTCTTTTCAATATATTTCTTAAATATATCGCGGACTTCTCCTCTCCCCTTCACAAGAGCATCAAGATTGAAACATTGTGACCATCCCCCTCCTGTCTCTCCTGCACCAGAGCGAAACTCGGTACAAGGCTTATGGACAACTATCGCGGCGCAAAAGAATCTTTCCCAATCTTCCTGTGTCATAAAATTTGGCAAAAACTCATCACCACCAGTCTCACCTATAACTTCCTTTACTATTTTCTCTTTGAAATTTAGCTCCTTTTTTGAATAACCTGCGATGATCACTGTTAACTGATCCAAGCTCTTATCTACCATTCCAGTTGCCTTTAATTTTTCCCAAACTTCGTAATGGTCATTGTTCGACTTGCCTCCCCCCAACCATCTTTGAGCGTGCATAAAAATCGGGTAATACCATAAATGGTAAGTTATTTCTGCCTCCGTGAGTATATAGGTCGCATTAGCAAGGCTTTGCGAGTCGGGGAACGAAAACATATATACCCTAAAATTGTCCGGGATTTTGTAGCCAAGAGTTGGATTTTTTCCTGTAACCTCCAACTCAGCTGGGCCAGGCCAGGGGTAAAGCTTGACAGCAACCTTAGTAAATACGCCAAGAGACCCTGCAGCTCCTGTTCTTCCTCTATAAATACCTCGCAATCCCGGACCCGGATATCCTACTTTCCCTTCCTCGACTAAACCCCACCTTACAATTTCTCCGACTGGCGTCACCCATTCTTCGCCAAGGACATTTCGTCCTTGGTAACTCGTTGTAATAGCTGAATGACCAGAGCCGACCAAGGATGTAGCAGACGCTAGAACAGATGTCTGAGATCCAGCTCCAATAACGTGACAGGTTAACCCCTTCTTAAGCAATTCCGCCTGGAGCTCTAAATGAGAAACATAAGGCTCCACGATCGCATACATATTCTTGTCATCCAACTTGATGATTCGGTTCATTCGCCTCATATCGATTTGAAGCGATCCTTCTTTGACTGGAAGTCCAAATGCACCCAATCCCGTGGAAAAAGCTTTGAAGTTTATCTTATACCTATTGCATACTTTTACAATAGCTTGCATCTCGTCGACGCTTCCCGGAAGAATAACAGCGCCTAATTTCACCTCGTCATTGGTCACGTCCTTATTACCGTAAAAACCAATGACTTCCGAAAAAGGTTGAAACGTGTATGAATTAATTACAGCTGGGTCTTCTGAGAAGTTGTCTTCCCCCACTATATTCTCTAATATTTTCGCGGCATCTCTACTTTTTAACATTATCTCGCCCTCCTTATCAGTTCAGCGATATCGTAAATCTCAAACTTGCCTCCAGCTTCTGCGATAGCATCTTTAAAATTACGTTCACACCAAGGACAAGAAGTGACCAATGCTTGAGCGCCAGTCGCTTTTGCCTCCTCTATCCTCTCTATCGCGGTCCGGTGAGCAAAATCCGGAAA
>CAZJWT010000189.1:0-1774 GCA_964550005.1 uncultured Clostridia bacterium
ATACTGGCAAACCTCAAAAACAAACTACAAGATACCTCTCGGAGATGTGATGAGGTTAGAGATGAGGTCACCAAAGTCGAAGCGCGAAAAATTGAGCTAGTGGAGGTGAACAAGCAACTGGCTCAGGTCAAAGAGCAATATGAAAATGCCAAGGCTTTGTTGGAGAAAAATAGGCAGCGTAAAGAAATCGAGGCATCTAAAAAAGACTTAAAACAGAAATATGATGAGGTGGAAGAGCTACTTGGCGGGATAAATGAACTAATGACCAAACTTGAAGGGGCAAATGAGGCACTTAGGTCCGTTGAAGGACTTGAAAATGAGCAACAGGTCTCGGAGTTTAGAAAGAAGCTGGATGCAATCCAGAATAGACGTGGGGACATTGAGAAAGACCTAGCTCAGCGAGAGAAGGAGCTGGCTGAAGCGAAAGAAAAGTTGGATAGAAGAAAATCCATTAGATTTCTCAGTTCAGGGAGGAGTGTAACCGCTGCGATAATAATATTGACAGGCGGGATAATTGGAGCCCTGGTTGGTCCCTTCTACCTCTTGAGTTTAATAATCTTGGGCGCAGCTCTTCTTGCCATAACCATACGGGCGAGAACTGCCCTCATTCGAGATAAGACTAATATTTCGGGCATTGCAGAGCGTATTCAAGAAATGAAGGAAGCTCTCGGTAAACTTGGCAAGGAAGAGAATGAATTGCTGGCTGAGGTTAAGTATAACATGGTTGGCGAGTTTGATAAGAAGGAAAGGGATTTTAAATTTTGGCTTAAAGAGAAAAGGAGCTTGGAAGCTCAGCTAAAGGGGATGTTGAGAGGCAAGGCGGTCGAAGATTTCCAGAAGCAAAAAAGAGAAATAGCGAGGGATTTAGCAGTTGAGGAGGCGAAACTTACCAAGGATTTGATAGAAACACGCCTGAGCCCGGAAGAATACATCGAACTAGAAAGGAGGTTTCGGAGTTTAGAGGCCAAGCAAGCTGAGCTTGAGAAGCAAAAAAGACGCTGCGAAATAATCATTGAGCAGGCAAGATTTAATATAGAGGACCAAATTAGACTGGAAGAGGAACTGGAAGGACTTCAGGAAGCTTTGAAACATGAAGCGAGAAAAGTGAAAGTTTATGAATTAGCCAGGGAATTTATCTCTAAGGCGAGAACCGAGGTTCTTTCGTCAGCCGGGGAAGCTTTGGAGAAAGGAATTCAGAGATATTTGGCTGTCTTTACCAATGACAAGTATAAGCAGGTAAGAGTTAACAAAGAAGCCTTGGAGTTCTGGGTATATTCGGATGAGAAAGGGGACTGGGCTAAGCCCGAGGAATTGAGTGGGGGGGTGATTGACGAATTTTATCTAGCATTTCGACTCGCCTTGGCAAGGTTGATATTTGGCGATAAGAAGCCGCCTTTGATATTGGATGACCCCTTTGTTAATTTTGACTCTGTCCGTCTGGCTAACACGCTAAACTTTTTAGAAACGCTGGCCTCGGATTATCAAATCATCATATTCACGCTGAGCGATTTATACGATAAAGTAGCTGATAGCATTATTTTGTTAAGTGAGAAAGAGAAGCCTTTGTGACGAACTTAGCTGAAAAGATTCTGACAGCCCATAGCGGCAGGAAAAAGGCTGCCTTAAATAGAGGTAAACATTGTGAGTCTACGTGAAAGATTGATCGGAATGTTCTATAGAGCAGCAACAGGCAGCCGCAAGACGCGAAATCTTCTTACTCCTGCTGGGATAGTCTTCTTTTTTGGCTTCATAGCATTATTCATTTTTGCTGCTC
>CAZJWT010000190.1:0-1754 GCA_964550005.1 uncultured Clostridia bacterium
CCCTGCGACCACCTGAGCATACTCTTTATTCTTTCCAGTCCGAGGATAAAAATGGTAATGCCCCCTAAGAGAGCCAATACGCCAATCGTAACTATAACCCAAACTACCCTGCTCTGGGGAGCAGCCAATAAGAAGACAATGCCAACGAGAATTCGCAGAGCACCCATCATGTAGGGCCTTACACCTTTTTCACAAAAGACCATCCACTGTCTCATCCTCTTTGGACTCAACAGAAAAACAATCCCAATAGCCACTAAAATAATACCCACAAGCTTTACTAAAAACATAACTGACCTCCCTTTACGGCAACGGTAGAATGAAGAAGAACCTGAGCAAACCCGAATTATTATAACATCTTTGTAGTCGGTTGGCAATCTTTTTCTGAAACGGAATATGCCTCTTTTAGGAAGATGGCGAGTTTTTCTGCAGTCGTTTTTTTAGAAGGGCTCGCTGAGTAGACCGTACAGTTCCGGTCGGCGGTCCCTGAAGATGGGAGAGACGGTTCTCATTTCCAGCAAGTGGTCATTACTAAATTCCACAAAAAGAACTTCTTCTTGCCCTTCCTTCTCTGCATAGGCGAGAATCTCTCCGTCAGGTCCGGCTATGGCGCTATGCCCGTCGAAATCGTGTCCATCATATTTACCCACGGGATTGCACGCCATTGCATAGACTCTGTTTGATATTGCATGCATCATAGAGAAGCAGCGGAAGCGAGTGGGTATATAGGTCACTCTCTTGTGGGGAGAGGTTGGTTTCCCCCACGAATAACTGGAGCAGAGAATCTCCATACCTTTCAGAGCCAGTATTCGTGGTAATTCGGGAAACAGGTTGTCCCAGCACACGCTCATTCCAATGTTACCTATATCAGTCTGATAAACTTCCAATGTACTACCTGGATAGAAGTAATGTTTTTCCTCATCAGGAATATGTAATTTGTGATGGATGCCCAGTACCTCTCCCCGGGGCCCAATCAGAACCGACGAATTGTATACGCTGCCTGGTATCTTGGGATGAAGCTGGGCTAATCCTACCACAATATGGGTTTTGTGTTTTTTAGCCAGCTTAGCGAGAATGTTGGTGGTGTACCCGGGAATCGTTTCTGCACACTTCAAAAACTCCCTGCCAAAATCCTGGTCCATGGACTGAACATACCCTGTGTTGGCAAGTTCAGGAAAAAGTATTAGCTCCGCTTCCTCATTATCAAAAATATTCTCAATAAATTCCTCCATTCGGGAAGCGTTCTTCTCTGGCTGGAGACTGGTCACTTCCATTTGTACCAGGGCTGTTTTAACTTTATCTTTCATTTTGATTACCTCTTTATCATCTATGTCGAGCTAAATATCTGAAAGCGCTAAGCGCCGCTTTAGCTCCTTCTCCTGCTGCTATTACGATCTGTTTTTCCGGCACGTCAGTAACATCACCGGCAGCAAAGATGCCCGGAATATTGGTTTCGTTGTAGGAGTTTACCTTGATTTCGCCCCGTTCATTCTTTTCCAAATCTTGAGCAAACTCAGAATTAGGAATAAGGCCGATTTCCACAAAAACTCCCTCCACAGCCAGGGTCTCCTCCTTATCCCCTCTTCTTATCTTGATTCCACTAACCATCCCCTCTCCCAGAACAGCAATTACCTGGGTGCTGTTCAGGATACTTACTTTGTTACTTTCACGGACTTTCTCTCTCATCACTAAATCTCCTGTAAGGTCCGGGGTGATATTGATAAGATAGATATGTTTGGCTATCCGAATCAATTGCA
>CAZJWT010000191.1:0-1754 GCA_964550005.1 uncultured Clostridia bacterium
AGATGTTATTATAGAATATCTAACAGGAAGGGATTGGTGGAATGTATCAAATAAGGGCCCTCTTGGAGGAATTCCTGGAGTAGATTTAATCCCAGCTCCTCCATTAGAGAGAGTACCTTCAAATATGAAGAAGATGAAAGAAATTTGGGAGAGGAGATATGGACCTAGTGGAAGTCCAGATGATTGGATTGTGAGAATACTAATTGCACTAGGGGTATTACCCCTATCAGGCTTAGTAGAAAGTGAGAAATAATATGGACCGCAAGGAAATGTTACTGAAAGTGGACCTTCCTAAGAGACCAGAAATAGTAGATGAGGGAAAACTTTCGAGTTTAGTGGATGAAGCTTCCGCCCTTGCTGCAATGCGTGAGACAAGAGGTTGGAAGATATTGTATGAAAAGCATATAGGACCAAGAACCTCAATCGAGAGAATATTCAGTGCACGGGGCCCATTTCGTAGGGCAGAGGAAATAGCTGCGGTAAAAGAATTAGATCTACTTTTAAAGTTTGTTAATGGGACTATCGAAGATGGGCAGAAAGCAAATGAGAAATTGGAAAAGATAAGGAAAAAATAATAGTATATGTTTAACCGATGTGTAAAAGTTGCAATAGCAAAAAATACACAAATATTGTTAGGTATTCTTTAAAGGACTCTACTATAGAGAATCTAGAGAAGATTACTGATACAAATATAGACATGATTGAGAATTAGAAAATAATTCAACATGTGTCAAATTAATAGGAGGAATTTATGCAAAACCAAAAGACGTTAGAAGACTTAGCCAAGCAGGTCATAGACTCGCAAGAAGGGCTAATGTCGGTAGAAGATTTGAAGACCTTTTTTGACGATAAGCCACAAGCTACAAATCCAGTCAATCAGGTCGCTGTGGAGCCAGTCTCTGCTCCAGCACCCCAGGCCTCCCCTGTGCCACCCGTAACAACGGAGCCAGCGGTGAGCAAACCTATCATTCCTGCTTCTGTGCCTGAAAAATTCAGGGATGAAGATGCCATGGCTTCGCTTGATAAGTTGTCGAAGTCATATGCTGAACTTGAGGCTGAGCTTAATAGAGAACGAGGGGAGAGGGCTAATCTAGATAAGATGTTACAAAACTTATCTAGTCCTCCTCTAGAAACTCTTCCTACTGCTCCAGTTGGAGATCTTGACCAGGAAGAAGTTGAAGAGTCCTTGTTCTTTGATAAACCCAAAGAGGCAACTAAAAAAGTTGCTTCTCAGGTAGCCGCTGCTATGCTAATTGCATATCACAATTCCCTTACTGAAGCCTCGAAGCGAGTTCAGTATGTTGAAGCTTTTAAAGCCCAACATCCTGATTTTGCTGATTATAGAGAGGATATGGCTGCAATCCTTAAATCCCGACCCGATTTGGATAAAAGAGTGGATAGCCTTCCTACTGTATATGAGACGGCCAAAGCAAGGTATCGAGCTAGGTTGGATAAGATGAGAAAAGAGTTAGGAGTTTCGGAGCCTACTCAACCTACTCCTCCAGCCGTACAGTCGAGATCAACATTGACAGATGAACAACTTATTGAAAGAGCCAAGACAGCAATTCTCGAGGAACTTAAAAAGAGGAGAGCTGCATCAGGCATTACTGGTGGAACAGCAATTACTAACCCTACCGAAAGGGGGCAACCTGTAGTTACTGAGAAGCCAGAAACTCCTGAAGATAAAATCTTTAAGGAGATGTTGAGCTCAGGAAGAGGAAAACTGAGCCTAGATCTATAAAAAAAGGGGGTGT
>CAZJWT010000192.1:0-1744 GCA_964550005.1 uncultured Clostridia bacterium
AAAACTTATAGAACTAAAAGAAATCACTTACCAGAAAGTTAAGGGTACCATAGACGATGCGGTAAAGAGATGCTTTGATGAAGGCAGTCCTGATTTAGCAGTCAATATTCTCATAAAACCTATGGAACTGGAAAAGGATTCAAATGCCATCAATAGGTTGAAGGAGTATTTAGGGATCCATGCGGATACTCTTAATGACAAAATATTTTCTCTGGTATTAATAAATGATTACCTATCTGGCAAAAGAACTGCCGGTAATGTCATAGAGACATACAGGGCGATGCGCTCTATGATTAAGGAGGTTTTAGATTTCGAGCATATTGTAGGGGATATAATAACACGTCCTGAGGATATATTGTCGTCTTTCCTATTGAGTGGAAAGAGCATAACCCACTGGCATCAATCTATGTTTAGACCGTTTCTTTATGTTCCTGTGAGTTTTAAGAGCATTTCCATGGTAAATGATAAACTTCTTCAAGAAGAAGTAAAGGCTGGACGGATAATAAAGATAAAGAATAAATACTACTTTCCGGTAAGGAATCCTTTATTTAGCTTCAAAGAAACTCACAACAGGTCTCTTATATTCCATACAGAAAACGGGGATATTATCTATAAAGGAACAGGGCTATCAACACCCGTCACAATTCACGGCATTAAGACGAATTTTCAGTTAGGAGAATCTCCTCATATACTAAATGGAGGTATGCCGAAAAGCGAATCCTGCATAGATGTGGATTTACTACTGAGGAAAGCCTTTCTGAGACTAAAAAGAAGAAAAGACCCTGTTTTCTTAGCTGCCTCAAAATATGGGGTTGACTTGAATATCTTCAGGAATCCTATAGCAGTGGTCTCTCCCAACGCTTTGCCAGTTGTTGATATTGACGGGACCGGGAAAGAAGAAAATGAGGTTCTTATGAAATCGTCTCTATATCTGACAGAGGAGTCAATAAGGCCGCCGCCAGGGGTATATCTTATTCCAGTAAATAAGTTCTTGGATTTTATCGGGATACCTCAGGCGGCGAAAGAAGAGAGAGACCCGGCAATATATGTATATAGAGTTCCCTGCAATAAGAGGATATCTGAGTTAGATTCATTAAGTGATTTTGAACCAATATTTAAATATCATGAATCTACGTCCAGTCGTAATGTAGGAAAGAAAAGAGAAGTCACTCTATTTTCATTTGCTGGGCGCTCAGCATTGTTTATCCACATAATCCACAACGAGTTGAAAGGTACCTGCCATAATGACTATGGGACAGTTTTTTCAGACCACAACTGTAATCCCCTTAGCTCATTTGATTACGACACGATAAGATTCAATCTTAATGAAAATGAAAGAGCCAATGCGTTGGAGAAAGATATCCGAGATGCCAAGAAAATGATTGAGGCTTTGGCGGGAAAACTTGGAATTGATTCAACTTTAGCATTGAAAATTTTTGATAGCATCCTGGAAGCAAAGAAGCCTTTAGGCTCCCCCCTTATAAAGACACTTTTTGCACTTGGTGTGATTGCGGTTATTGGCTTCTTTGTTTCACCCGAAGCAATTAAAGATAGCGGTCAGATACAAACCGCGGGTATCGGAGTTCTTGAAATTGTTCTAATTTGTCTGCTATGTACTGTGGGTTGGCCTATATATAAAGATGTGATTATTACGGAAATTAAGGCAATAATTAAATCGGTAATTAAGGTAGCCAAAGCTCTTCAATCAAGAATACAGAAATTCCGCGCGCAGTATAAGTTTGGT
>CAZJWT010000193.1:0-1727 GCA_964550005.1 uncultured Clostridia bacterium
ACTTCGTTCGCAATGACACTCTGTGTATGTCAAGTTATTTATGACGTTCACTATAGATCACTTTTCCGCCTTCTTTCTCTATATTTTTGCCTAACTGAAGATTGAACTCTTTTAATTCCTTGTCAAACTCCGGTAACAGAACAATTTCAGCATCAACGGAAATTTTCTCCTCAATTTCAGGATGTTCAAAAAGATAACGACTGAACTCAGCGCTCAGTTCGATATTTCGCTCGATCATTTTTTTCCCTTCATTCATACGGCCGAGAGAACTATTTAAGCCAATTTTCAATCTTCAGTCCTTCAATCCTTGAGAAGTGGTCCTCGTTATTTGTTACAAGAACTGCATCATGGGCTTTAACAATGCTGGCGATCAGGATATCGGCGTCGTTGATAAGCATACCCGCTTTCCTTAATCCGGCGTAAATCTCCCCTCCAATCTTCGCGGCCTCATAGGAGGGCTCAAGGATGAAGCAGGTTTCCACTAATTCTTGGAGAAATTTTTCTTCTCCCAATTTCCCACTGATAAATATCCCTTTGAAAAACTCATAAATGGTCAACCAGATAAGGCCAAGTTTATCGCCTGCTGTGAGGCTTTCTATTCTTTCCCTTATTCCCTCATTTCCTCTGAAGTGCTCAATAAGAATGTCGGTATCAAGGCAATAGATCAAAGCTCGATCTCTCCTCTCCCGAATCTTTCTCTCTCTTTCACAATTTCCTGATAAATATGGATCTCCTCCTCACTTTTGTCTTTCCAGATTCCGGAAAGCCTAAGGAACCCCCTTTTGTCAAAACTCTCCTTACCTATAACCACCTGAACCTCCTCACCCTTTCTCAGCAGCAAAGAGGCTGCTACGTCTTTTGGGATGGAAAGGTGGCCATCTTTCAGGTACTTTGTTTTGAAGGTTGCAAGTATCTTCATGACTAACCTCCGCCATGCTAATAAAATGGAGCTATCCTGCCCAGTGATTACTTATTTTAGCATGGCTAACATTTCTTATTCAAGTTGCTTTTGAGTTTGTAAGTTTAATACAAACATTCGCAACATTTTCATAGTTCGCGCATGCCTGCGCAAAGGCTTCGTAGGCTGAATCGCTCGAGGTTGGAGGCAAATTCCCATGTCATGACATGGTTTCGGTCGAAGTGAGATTAATAAACTTCGTCATGGGTGCCTATTTCCATTAGGAAAATGTCATCATCTTTCTTGTCTTTCTCTTTTACAAAGTCAAATATGATTCGAAGGTCGTATCCAACACTGCACGCCCATGTCCCTGATAGTTTTCCCTTAAGTTTGTGTGTTTCAAGCTTCGGATCGAAAGGGTTATCCAGTAACAGCCTCAAAGTCTTTTCTATCTCTACCCGTCGGTCGGGTTGCTTCTTCAGCAGTCTTTTGAAAGCCCTTAGGAATGTGTTGCTCCATATTAAGGTTCTCATTTCGAAAGCTCATGCATTAAGTCATCAACAGTACCTTTTCGTATTTTGCCACGCCTGTATTCTTCCCTCGCCCCTTTGATACTCTGAGCCAATCGGTCCCTTCGCTCCTCTATTAAGCGCCGCTTTACGATATCCATGAGAGATTCTCTCTGCTCCTCTGGAAGAGACTCTACAATTTCCAAAGCTTTTTGAAACGTCTTGTTTCCCATTAATACTCACCTTCCCTCTTGATTTTTATAGTATTTTAGCAATAAACGTATTTCTTTTCAATAAGTAAGTCTTGGGTTGCTTGGGTT
>CAZJWT010000194.1:0-1680 GCA_964550005.1 uncultured Clostridia bacterium
AATAATGAAATTGATCGAATCTCATAAAAGTCTATGGATTGATCAGGTTGTAAATATCCGTGATAGCTTAACACATCCCAAAAGAGGCATGTCTCAAGTTATGTTCGAATTGAAATTGGACGCCGAAGGCGGTGATTTAAAATTGCTAAAAGTGAAAAAGCCAAAAGTGAATAATACTAATTTCAATGAGTATGCGAAGGAAATCATTAAGAATATCGAGATATTTTCAAAAGAGTTCCTATCGGTAATCAAGAATGCTTAATTTGAGAGAAGAAATAGGACAAAGGAGAGGAATGGGGGCGTCCATAAAATTATAAATTAGTATTATGCCCGCAACGGCAGATAATATGCTAAAATTATAAAAGGGATAAAAACCGAAATGAAAAAAGAGACTTTATATCTTGATACCTCAGTCCCTAGTGCTTATTATGATAAGAGAGCTAAGGAGCGACAAGAGGCAACAATCAAATTTTGGAAAGAGGTCCTGCCTAATTATCAGTGCTATATATCAGAAATCACGGTGGAGGAATTAAAAGATACCAAAGATGAAGTCTTAAGAAGAGAGCTCAAGAAACTTATCAAAGGTTTTAAAGTGCTAAAGACTAATGAGGAGATTAGAGCCTTAGCCAGAGCCTATATAGAAAAAGGAATATTCTTAGAGAAGTATATAGACGATGCCCACCATGTAGCTATCGCCTCTTATTATGAAATTTCTTATCTTGTCTCTTGGAATTATGAACATCTGGTCAAGGTAAAGACAAGGAGGCTTGTAAACTTGGTCAATATACTGGAGGGATTCAAAGAAATCGAAATTGTCCCTCCATTAGAGTTGTAAGGAGGAGGTTATGGAGAAGATAGAGTATTTTGACTATCAGAAGGTGGCTAAGGAGATGAACATTCCTAATACTACCTTAAAGAAGATCGAAAAGGAAGTAAAGAAAGAATTTCCTACGGATAGGATGATGTACGAACTTCATGTTTTAAGGGCAGTAAGAAGTAAGTATTGGCAAAAAGTTGTTAGGTGAGATAAGAATTATAAATTCCGCAACGTCAGATAACACAGGCTAAAGGAATGATATCCAAATACTTCACACTTCTTTTGGCCTTGAACGTTAGCCAAAATGTCCGAAAGTGAAATGCAATGAAAGTTCGTGATATTATAATATTGATTGAAGCTGATGGCTGGTATAAAGTTGATACTGAGGGCAGTCATCGGCAATACAAACATGCTACAAAGCTGGGCAGAATGACTATCGCTGGCCATCCAAACGATGATTTAGCGCCGGGTACTCTGAACAGTATCTTAAAACAGGCGAAACTGAAGGAGGTGAAATAAATGTATCGATTTCTTGTTGTCATTGAGAAGGCAAATGGCAACTATTCAGCTTATTCACCTGATTTGCCGGGCTGTATTGCTACCGGTGCTACTCGTGAGGAAGTTGAGCGAAACATGCATGAAGCAATAGAGTTGCATGTACAGGGTTTATTGGAAGATAATTTGCCTGTTCCTGAGTCTACTTCCTTCGCAGAATATGTTGCCGTTCAATAAAGAACTTTCGGACACTTCGGCTAACAGACGGTTGAACGCCTGCCTGTCGGCAGACAGGGCTGAAGCCAAAATGCCTTAAAGGGCACTTCGCTCGCCCGCCAGCCGTTAGGCGGCATTTGCCGAACAAACCT
>CAZJWT010000195.1:0-1668 GCA_964550005.1 uncultured Clostridia bacterium
TCCAGAGAAGATTGAAGGAGCAGATTTGGATGAACTCTATCGTTATGGAGGGATTGATGCCGACCTGACATTTCGAGCATATACACAACAAATTCCGAAACTCAAAAAACAACTGGGGGTTTACCATTTATTCAAAACGCTATTAGTTCCTGTTTCAGATGTTCTCATGAACATGGAACGTCGGGGAATTATGGTTGATATGGAGAGAGTGAAACAAGTTAATATTGACTGTGAGAAGTTAGTTGATACATTGCAGAAACAGATGTTGCAACTGCCAGAAGTGAAAGAATTTGAGAGAGCGGAAGAGAAAGAATTTAATCCGAATTCCCACCAGCAGGTGGCCTATATTCTCTACAAAATCTGTGGGTTAGACGTCTTTAAGAAAACCGATAAAGCACAGAAACCTGCGACTGATAAGGAGGTGTTAGAACGATATGCGTCCCGTAGCAAACTCTGTGAATTACTCCTTGAATACTCGTCATATGAACAAATGCGTAAGACATTCCTCTCCGAGCTGTTGGCATACGAACGGCAGGGCAGAATCCATACCACTCTCTGGCTTACAGAGACCACTACAGGAAGAACTTCGTCGAAGAAACCAAATATGCAGAACATGCCAAAGGGCGAGAAGGATATACTCGAGATCCGTAAGGCATTTATCGCAGATCCTGGATTCCTTCTCTGCGAGCCGGACATGAATCAACATGAGTTGAGGGTGATGGCCGAAATGGCCCATGACGATGTTATGAAAGAAGCATTGAAAGGAGATATCCATAGGGCCACTGGGGCTGCCATCTTTGGAATTCCTACAGAGAAAGTTACTGATGAGCAACGGAGAAAAGCCAAGACAGTGAACTTTGGAATTATCTATGGTTTATCGAAATATGGATTATCCCAACAGTTAGGGATTGAGGAGGCAGAAGCGGAGTTATGGCTGTTTAGATTCTTTGAGAAATATTATATGACAAAGAAGTATATGGAGGAGACAGGTGCGTTCTGTAAAAAATATGGGTACGTGGAAGCGTTGTCTGGTAGAAGAAGGCTTTTTCCAAGTTGGGAAGAGTTTGATGAAAGAAAAATTAAGGAAGTTATTAACTTCCCGATACAGGCTACCGCTAGCGATATTTTGCTTTATGGTGCCGTGGCTGTGGATCGTCTTTTGCGGGGGAGAAAAAGTTTCCTTATCTTGGAAGTGCATGACAGCCTTCTCCTCAACATTCATAAGTCTGAACTTGGGCTTATACCTGACATGCAAGAAGCGATGACAACATATTTTAAGCAATTTATGATCTTTGAATCTCCGATTAAAGTTGATGTCAAAATCGGGGAGAATTGGGGTGAAATGGAGGACTACAAATGACCCTAGAGCAGTTTGACATATTTTTTATGAACATGATAAAGGAAGAGCAAGATTTACTACGCCGCAAAGGGCAGGAGTATAGCGGAAAGGAGGATCGCCACGCCAACTTTAAACGCCTAGCCCTACAACTCAAACTTCCACCTGAGAAAATCCTATGGGTCTACCTAACCAAACATCTCGATGGAATCCTATCCTACATCAATGGAGATTATGCTGGCTCCGAGCCTATCAGAGGCAGGATAGAGGATGCCAGAAACTATTTAGCCCTACTTGCTGGCATGATTGAATCAAAAGAAAAGGAGGACTAA
>CAZJWT010000196.1:0-1668 GCA_964550005.1 uncultured Clostridia bacterium
GAAGTGCCTCCCGAATCTCGCCTGGAAGGTTTGGAGATTCTTACTGAGGAGGCAAAGGCAAAAAGGCTAGTTGGGCTTTATACGCCAGCAGAAGAGGTCGAGAAGGGACCCGAAGTAGCTCTGGAGAGAGTGTTTACCCATGGTCCGCTTTCAACCAAGTTATACTTAGAACTTTCTCCTCCTAGCTCGGAAGATAATATTGGCGATCTGGAACGAATCTATCGGGAGGTCAGAAAAGGACGGGAAGTTCAGATTATGCAGATGGGCCTAGCTAATATTAAGAAATTAAGCAAACTTCTGCGAGAGAGTGGCTGGAAAGTGACTGTTACTCTTGGTAATAGAAATGAGACTACGGAAGTCGTTCTAGTTGAGCCCGGAGATACAACCAACAAGAATTATGGCGTGGCAGTAGATATTGGGACAACGACGATAGTAGCTTATCTGGTCAATTTGACAGAGCGTCAGGTCTTGGGTGTAAAAGCTTGCTATAATCCTCAGGTTGATTTTGGTGAGGATGTTATTTCCAGAATAATTTTCGCTCAGGAAGAAGATGGGCTAGAAATGTTGCATCATGTGGTAATAGATGCAGTTAACAACCTTATCTTAGGAATGGCTCTGGAGCACAATTTGACCCTTAACGATATTAATGGTGTTACCTGTGCCGGTAACACAACTATGATTCATCTTTTGTTGCGAGTTCCCCCCGAATACTTACGAAAGGAACCATATGTTCCCGCCGCCAGTTTCATTCCTGTTATAAGAGCTGCCGAGGCAGGGATCAAGATCAATCCTAGGGGTCTACTTTCTTGCATTCCTGGAGTGAGTAGCTATGTTGGAGGAGATATAACAGCTGGCGTTTTAGCTTCGGGGATGGATAATTTATCGACTCTGGGTCTGTTTATGGACCTGGGCACAAATGGCGAGGTAGTTCTGGGAAACAAAGAGTGGTTGGTCTGCTGTTCGACTTCTGCCGGTCCCTGTTTTGAAGGCGGAGGGATAAAATGGGGGATTCGAGCTATGAAGGGCGCTATTCAGAGAGTGAAGATAGATGCTTCCAGGGACAGCGTTAGTTTCTATACCATTGGAGAAGAGAAACCGAAGGGTATCTGTGGTGCTGGACTGGTCGACTGTGTTGCTGAACTCTTTGAAAGCGGTAGACTCAACAGAGCGGGTAAGCTGATTCCCAAATCATCGAAGCGAATAAAAAAAAGGGAAGACGGTCTGGAGTTCGTCCTGGCAGAGGCGAGAAAGTCTGCGGTAGGAGATGACATCGCTATAACCGAGACTGATATAAAGAACCTGATACATTCAAAGGGAGCAATCTATTCCGGAGCTGAAGTTCTACTAAAGCGGGTGGGATTGAGTTTCCAGGATTTAGACCATGTCTTCATTGCCGGCGGATTGGGCACAGCTTTAGATGTGGAGAAAGCAATTATGATCGGGCTTCTGCCCGACCTTCCTTTAGAAAAATTTACTTTCATTGGCAACAGCGCAATCGCTGGCACTAAGATGTGTCTCCTTTCTCAGGAGGCAATGAGAAAGGTAGAAAAGATTGCTGGGAAAATGACCTACATCGACTTGAGCAGAGACCCAGAATTTATGAATAACTATACTGCCTCTCTTTTTTTGCCACATACAGATATAAACCTCTTCCCGAGCGTGAAGAAA
>CAZJWT010000197.1:0-1646 GCA_964550005.1 uncultured Clostridia bacterium
CGAAGCCGACTTCGATAATATCATTTATCAGTGGATAAATCGAGCCACAACAGTGAAGGAGAATCTTCGCTTCTGTACATTTCTTTATTTCTCTAATGAGAGAATGCCAGTATGGCTTAATATATTTTCGGAAGTCCTCAACAGACATAAATGGCTGAGTCTGCGTGCCCATATCATCGCCGATACAGACTATGTCTATATACTTTCCAACCCTCCCTAAAAATTCCCTCACAAAAGTCTTGGAAGTTTCCAGAATCCTGCTTGCCAGCGCTCTAAAAAAGTCAACATTTATTCTCATATCCAGCATAAAATTATTGAATCCGCGCACGAAAGCATACCTGTGAAAAATATTGGGAACCCAGGTAGATATTGCATAATCTGTATGTTCGTGAAGATATTTTGCTTCTTCCTCTTTTCCCTTGAAATATGCAGGATTTCGATAGTCTGACCAGAATGGATACTCCTCTATATCCCTTTCTGAGGTTGCATTTCTCAGGGGAGCTAAGGTATCAGGAACAGAAAAATATGGGCCAGCAGGTTTATATATAATCCCATGATTGTCTAAGTCTCTCAGGGTCCCATCTGGAAGCCTCTCTACTCCCAGCCCTCCGGCACCCAAATCTCTTATATCTGCATTGAATTTTCTCAGTATCCTCTCGTCAACATTAACCACAATGTTCATAAGATAGACAATTCTTGGCTCAGGATAATCAGGAATACTTAGATACTCACAAAGCGCCTTGTATCCATAGGGAGGGGCGTTCACTATAGTCCAGCAGCGATTGCCGAAATCAACAGGAACTCTGTCAGGTTCTCTATGTTCAATAGCCTCCAAAACCCTCTCCCTGGAAGTCATCTCAACCATTTACCAATTCCATTGCTTTCCTTGCTGCGTCCCTCGAAGTCCTCGCATATCTATCTGCGCCAATTTTCCTGGCAAACTCCTCATCAAGAGGAGCACCACCCACCATTACCTTCACCTCTTTTCTAATGCCACTTTTCACCATCGCTTCTATAACATCTTTCATACCCATCATAGTGGTTGTGATTAAGGCAGATATTGCCACTATGTTTGCATTTTCCTCTTTTGCGGCATTTACGAACCTCTCGGGAGAAACATCCACTCCCAGGTCAACGACTCTAAAGCCAGAGGCTTCGAGAGTAGATGCCACTAAGTTCTTACCCAGGTCATGTATATCGCCACTTACCGTCCCGATGACCACAGTGCCTCTTCCTCTTTCACCTTTGAGAAAAGGTTTTATGATTTCTGTAGCACGTTTTACTGCCTCGGCTGCCACTAATAGGTCGGGCAAGAAATATTCCCTCTTCTCAAACCTATCTCCTGCTAAATTCATCCCTTCCATCAAACCCTTTTCAATCACATCATGCGGGGAAACGCCTTTGTTGAGCATTTCGCGGGTCAAAGTCTTCGTTTTTTCAACGTCCCCGATGAGAACAGCTTCCACAATTTCTTTGAATTCGGATTCGGCCATTTTCTTATTCTACCAAGAACAAAACGGTAGCCGCAGGCTTCAGCCTGCGTCTGGAGTAGCAGACTTCAGTCTGCGTGACTAAGCCGCACCTTAAAAGGTGTGCCTACCAGGTTTTTCTCTGGAGACGTGCATATCTATTTTCAAGCGACCGCT
>CAZJWT010000198.1:0-1639 GCA_964550005.1 uncultured Clostridia bacterium
GGATAGTTTTCGGAGTCGAATTTTTGATTTTTGATTTGTAATTTGAAATTGGAAATTTGAAATTGGAAATTGGAAATTGGTGTGCTAAAATGGACGGAAGAATAAAAGCAAAAGCAAAGAACATAAAGATGATAGGAATGGACATTGATGGTGTGCTTACAGCGGGCGATATTGTGATTATGGAATCTGGAGAGGAGGTAAAGAGCTGGAATGTTAAAGACCGCCTGGGGTTTAATCTTGCTCGCCGCGCAGGAAATCTGAAGTTTGCCTGGATATCAGGAAGGGGGTGTAAACAGGTTGAACAGAGGGCAAAGGAGTTAAACATAGAGGCCGTTAGTCTCAAAAGAATGGACAAATGTGAAGCCCTTAAAGAGATTTTGAAAAAATTTAAACTTAAGGCAGAAAACTTCGCCTATATTGGAGATGACCTTGTGGACATACCAGTTCTGAAGAAGGCAGGACTATCTTTCTGTCCTAAAGATGCGCCGGAAGAAGTGAAGCAAGTAGTGGATTGTGTGAGTAAGGCCAACGGCGGTCGGGGTGTCCTGCGGGAAGTGATTGAGCTGATATTGAAATTGCAAGGTAAATGGGAAGAGGCTACTCGAGAGTACTTCAGCGAGCAATAACATTATGAAGAAGAATTTTTTCTGGATGTTTGTCTTTCTATTTATTCTTAGTTTATCAGGTTGTGGAAAGAAGGGAAGCGAGAATTCAAAAATCACTGGCAAGAAATCTACTGCTGAGCAGGCCATAGAAAATTTTACCCTCACCCGCACAAGCCAGGGAGAAAAGGAGTGGGAGTTGGAGGCAGATAGGGCAGAAATTTATAAGAAAGAAGAGAAGACAATTGTACAGGTACTCAAAATTAAGTTCTACGACCAGGGGAAAATTACTTCTATTCTAACTGCCAGGGAGGGAGTACTTGATTCTCAATCGGGCGATATGGAAGTGAGGGGAGATGTAGTAGTCACTTCTGAAGAAGAAGGAACAACGTTAAAAACAGAAAGCCTGAGGTGGGATGCTAACCGAAAGAAAATAGTTACTGATGATTTGGTTCGCCAGGAGAGGGCTAACACAATAACTACAGGACAGGGCTTAGAGTCAGATCCAGACTTGGAGAAAGTCATCATAAAAAAGAACGTAAAAGTCATTCGTAAATAAATGTAACCACAGAGTGAAGCTCTGCTTCATTAAAAAATTTGTATGGAAAAATGCTTGTTCTACCTAACATGAAAAAGAGTATTCTAATTTTTTTGCCATTCATTTTGGTAAGCACGGTTTTTGCTGAGAAGCCGAAACAGCCAGTTAACATTACAGGGGGGAGAATGGAGGTGTTGAGGAGGGGCGAAATCACTCGTTTTCTCGGCAGCGTAAAATTGATTAGAGGAAGAGATATAATAACTTGTGATATGATGGAGCATTATGATAAAGACAATCATGTTATAGGAAAAGGGAACGTTCGTCTTACAGCCTATCCAGAAGAATCTATAAGGCTGGAAGCCTTTTCTGACCGATTACACTACAATGTAAATAGCAAGGATACTATTCTAACTGGCAATCCAGAGCTCATCCGAATTGATGAGGAGAATCCTGAAGACAGGGTCAAAATGGAAGGAGAGGTAATAAACCTACTTGAGAA
>CAZJWT010000199.1:0-1634 GCA_964550005.1 uncultured Clostridia bacterium
GCAAAGCTTACGCTTTGCTGCTACAAAAACGAAAGCAAAGCTTGCGCTTTGCTGCTACAAGAAGGAAGGCAAAGCTTGTGCTTTGCCGCTACAGAAATGAGTGTAGGCTAGAAAAGAAAAGGAGGGTGGAAAATGGCTAAAGTTCACGCGGGAAAGATGATGGCGAAAGGGAAGAGTTTCGGGATTGTAGTTTCCAGGTTTAATGAGTTCATTAGCCAGAAACTTCTGGATGGGGCCCTGGATGCTTTGAGGCGACACGATGCTGATGAGGACCGAATTGAAATTTTTTGGGTTCCAGGTTCTTTTGAAATTCCTTTCATAGCGAGGAAGATGGCATTGAGCAAGAAGTATGATGCGATATTGTGTTTGGGAGCAGTGATAAGAGGTGATACGCCCCATTTCGATTACATTGCAAGCCAGGTCGCCAAAGGTATAGCCCAGACTGCTCTTGCGACGGGAGTGCCGACGCTTTTTGGCATAATCACTGCCGACAATCTGGAGCAAGCTATCGAGCGGGCGGGAACCAAGGCTGGTAATAAAGGGGCCGATGCAGCATTGAATGCAATCGAAATGGTAAATTTAGTGTCCATGATGGAATAGTATTATAAACCCGGCTTATTGAAATCAATGGTGGCAAAGATGGGGCTAAGGCGTTTGGCCAGAGAGTATACTCTTCAAATCCTGTACGCTATAGATGTTTGTAAATTGGAAGCCCAGGAAGCTCAGCAGTCTTTCTGGGAGGGTCACAAATCTGGCAAAAAAGTTCTGGAGTTTGCCACAACCCTGGTTGAGGGGACATTAAAAAATTTACCTCAAATCGATTCCTTAATTATTAAGTACGCCCGAAACTGGGACATAGATAGGATGGCTTCAATTGACCGTAACATTCTGCGCCAGGCTACCTTCGAAATTCTGTATCTTCCCGAAATACCCATCAATGTGATAATTAACGAAGCAGTCGAGTTAGCAAAAAAATATTCTACTGAGGAATCTGGTAAATTCGTTAACGGAATTTTGGACAAGATAAAAGAAGCACGCAGTGCGAAAAATTTGAAGGAGTGACGTTATGGAGAAACTCGAGGAAGTTAAAAGAAGAGTGGAGAAATTGAGGGAAGAAATTCGCCACCACGATTACCGTTATTATGTCCTTAACCAACCTGAGATTTCAGATAAGGAGTACGACGACTTAGTAGATAAACTAAAACAGTTAGAGAAACAATATCCCGAACTCATTGCTCCGGATTCGCCCACCCAAAGAGTGGGAGAGAAACCCCTTGAAGGTTTCAAAACGGTTAAGCACCGAGTTGCCATGCTCTCTCTCGATAATACCTATTCTTCTGAAGAAATAGAAGATTGGGCTAAGAGGGTTCACAAGGGACTGCCTGGGGAAAAGGTAGAATATGTTGTGGAATTGAAGATGGATGGTGTAGGTGTATCGTTGACATACGAAAAGGGTGTTTTCTCGGTGGGCGCTACGCGCGGAGATGGCGTCACAGGCGATGACGTCACTCAGAACCTCAAGACCATAAAGTCTATACCGTTAAGATTTCTCACTACGGAGCTTTCACAATTGCCAGACTTGATTGAAGTTCGGGGAGAAGTATTTATGGAGAAGAGTGACTTCGAGAAATTGA
>CAZJWT010000200.1:0-1615 GCA_964550005.1 uncultured Clostridia bacterium
ACCTTCTCTGCGAGAGAGTCATAAGGCCTGCAATGGTAGTAGTAGCCAAGGCTAAAAAAGAAAATAAATAATTATAGTTCGTAGTTCGTAGTTCATAGTTCGTAGTTCGTAGTAATACCCGACGGGACTACGAACTATCAGCCATGAACTGGGTCGAAGAAAAACGATAGTTTTTCGAGGCCTTATAAAGGAGGTTATTAGATGGCAAAGATAATAGGCATTGATCTGGGAACTTCTAATTCCGCAGCGGCAGTTATGATTGGAGGAAAACCTACAATTATTCCCAGCGCTGAAGGTACTACCCTAGGGGGCAAGGCTTTCCCTTCCTTTGTTGCTTTCACAAAAGATGGACAACGACTTGTGGGAGAGCCTGCTCGGAGACAAGCAGTCTCCAATCCAGAAGGGACAGTTTATGCGGCAAAAAGAAAGATGGGCACTGACCATAAGTACAAGATTTTCGGAAAGGAGTATACCCCCCAAGAGATATCCGCATTCATCCTGCAGAAGATAAGAGAGGATGCAGAAGCATTTGTAGGGGGAAAAATAGAAAAGGCCATAATTAGCTGTCCTGCCTACTTTAACGATAACCAAAGACAGGCTACAAAAGATGCGGGAAGAATTGCCGGATTAGATGTGGTGAGGATTATCAATGAGCCAACAGCAGCCTCTTTAGCCTATGGAATAGACAAGGCGGGAAAGGAACAGAAGATTATGGTCTTCGACTTTGGAGGAGGAACACTCGACGTTACCATTCTGGAAATGTTTTTTGATAAGGCTTTAGAGCGTAGCGGCTTTGAAGTTAGGGCAACTGCTGGAGATACTCAACTTGGCGGTACCGACATGGATAATACTATAATCGACTATTTGGCAGAAGAATTTAAGAAAGAAATAGGGATAGATGTCCGAAACGATAAAATGGCTTTTCACCGACTGAGGGAGGCGGGAGAAAAGGCGAAGATTGAGCTTTCTACTACCCTTACCACAGAAATAAACCTTCCCTTCATTACTGCTGATGCGACCGGACCAAAGCACCTGATAAAGAGCCTGAGTAGAACGAAGTTAGAGGAGCTGGTTACTCCCACTGTGGAAAAATGCCGACACTCAGTGGACCAGACCCTTAAAGACGCCAAACTCAGTCCCGACGAAATCGACCGCATAATTCTAGTAGGAGGACCCACAAGGATGCCCATTGTTCAGCGCTTTGTAGAGAATCTCGTGGGGAAAAAGGTAGAAAGAGGCATTGACCCGATGGAATGTGTGGCTATGGGTGCTGCCATTCAAGCTGCTATCATCGCGGGAGAGGCTGGGGTTAAGGAGGTAGTTCTTCTAGATGTAACACCGCTTTCTCTGGGAATAGAGACATTGGGAGGGATATTTACAAAACTGATGGAGAGGAACACGACTATTCCCACCAGAAGAAGTCAAATTTTCTCTACGGCGTCAGATAACCAGACAGGAGTAGATATCCATGTCTTGCAGGGAGAGCGTCCAATGGCTGTGGATAATACTGAACTGGGGACATTTCAGCTTGTAGGTATACCCCCTGCTCCGCGGGGAGTGCCACAGATTGAGGTAACATTTGATATTGATGTAAATGGAATCCTTCATGTAACTG
>CAZJWT010000201.1:0-1603 GCA_964550005.1 uncultured Clostridia bacterium
AAGTTAGTCTCAACTGAGAAAAAAAGCAGAGCCAACTCGACCCTGCCTCGCTCTTTAACAACTGAATATTGATTTCTTTTTTTTGCGGATAACACTTACAAACTCTCAGAGGGAATCATGCTAAGGAATTTAGATTACATGATGAGCACAGCAAATATCTGCTCCATCTCGTTCATTCCGTAGCCATAAACAGGTAGATCCAGTCGCCATCCTCCATCAGGTTTCCCGCTACTACATTCTACGGAATATTTTTTTCTGCCCTTCACCAGCGACTTCAACTTTGTATTTAATTCCTTCATGGTAATGGAGATTTCAGTGGGGTTTTGACAGTTCTCTTCATCACAAATTAATAGAATTATGTCTTTTCCTCCGTCGTCTGGGAAAACGTCGGTCACAGGCAGTATTTCTATTTTATTCGCACGATGCGATTTACCTGGCGGCCTCTGGATAGCAACGACCCTGAAATCGCCATACCGACGAATATGCAAATCGATGTATTTGAGGAATTCTTCTAAAGTCATTTTTGCCCTCGGCTAATGCTCGGCTTCAGGGGAGCCGGATTTACCAACGATCCGTTAGAGCAGGGTGGCCCTCCATTTGCAATGGAAATCTACACTGTTTAGTCTGATTTGTCAATTCTCGCTTTCCCCTGAAAATTAATCCCTATGTCTCGTGCTTTTTTGGTTTTTCTTTGTTTAGTATGTGGATTAGCCAGTTCGGGCGTTAAAAATTTCCCCTGCGTGCTCTAAGGCAACATTGTTTTGTTCTTAGGACTGGCTTGGGTCAGTTTCAGGAACGGGGTCTTATACCACCAGTAAGCGTCGACCTTTTTCCACATACGGTAGTCAGGGTTTTGGTTATTTGCCTAAGCTGCTTCTTTAAGGATAACCTCATATCCAAGATGATGGAGCCTCTTGATATAACTCCTCGCTATTTTGTCTTTTCTTCTCTTGTCCAGGTAGTCTACCCCCAATTCCTTGTAGGCACATCTGTATTTCAATATGTGGTAGCACATGATGAGAATCTTATGTCCCAAGGCTACCAATGCCTTTTTCTTTCCCCTTCGCCCCACTAGGCTATGGTATTTTGACCTTAGATAGGTGTCCTTTGTCTTGGATGCCACCCATGCAAATTCTGTCAGCATCGTCTTTAAACACTTATTGCCGTATGTGGTACTTCCAGGTTTCTTCTTCCCGCCACTTTCATTATTGCCCGGGCTCATCCCTGCCCATGACGACAAATGTTCCTCACTCGGAAACCTCTCCATGTCCACGCCCATCTCAGCAATAAGAGTAGAAGCCTCTCCTTTTACGCCCGGTATGGTTTGAAGCAGTGCATACTCTTCTTTGTAATGGCGACCTATCTTGTCCTGTATCTTCCGCTCTATGTCTGATAGGATCTTCTCCATGGCCCGGATGTGTTTCAAGGAGACCTTGATCATAAATCTATGGTGCTCTCGCACCTGTCCCACTAACGCTTCTTTCAAGTCCTCTCTCTTTTGCCTGAGTCTCCCTTTACTCAACTCTGCCATCTCTTCTGCTCGCAACTTGCCTTTTATCAACTCCTCGATGATTCTCTTCCCACTGGCCCCAAAGGTATCCGA
>CAZJWT010000202.1:0-1593 GCA_964550005.1 uncultured Clostridia bacterium
TCGCAAAGATTTAGTAACGCAAGAAATTAAGTGCTCCTCGCAAACCAACTTTTCCCGGGAATGCACGTGCTTTAGCAGATAGTCGCGTAGGGGCGACACTCCGTGGTCGCCCAAAGGAAGGGACGGCATGCCGAAAGATCGGCATAAACTGCGTCCGTCCCCTACAGGGAAGGCAAAGCTTACGCTTTGCTGCTACATTTTTGAATGGACCTTGCTTTCGCAAGGACTCCAGAATCTCAGGAGGCCCCCATGAAATCGGGGGAGGCTTTGTTGAAATATCCATAGTGGGTATTGAAATGGTTAGCATAAAGAAAGAAGATTTAGAGTCTTTACCAGTGCAGCTGTTGATAAGAATTGACCATCTATTAGAGCCGATTGCCTGGGAGCATAAGGAATTTTTGAGCAAGCTAAGAGAAGAATTGATTAAGTCAAATTCTTCCACCAAAGTTAATAAGGAAGATACATTTGCTTATCTTCCGCCGGTAAAATTATTAGGTGATAAGTTTAATGAGAAAGAACAAAGGGTGCTCCTGAAGGTCTCTGAGGTGGGCCGCATATTCAGACCTTCCGGCAAATTAAGAAGGGGGCTGGACTCCTATGAGTACCGTAGAGAACAGGAGGAAATGGCTAAAGCAGTTGCCAAAGCTCTCAACCAAGAGAAGTATCTGATTGTGGAAGCTGGCACTGGCGTGGGAAAATCCTGGGCTTATCTCATTCCTGCGATATTTTGGGCAGAGAAAAATGGTCAACATTTCATAATTTCCACCAATACTAAAAACCTTCAGGAGCAGTTGATGCAAAAAGACATTCCCTTTTTGAGGGATTGTTTGGGAATAGATTTCTCAAGTGCTATACTGAAAGGAAGAGCCAACTACCCTTGCTTGAGGAAATTGGCCTCTTTCCTTGAAGAGATAGAGGAGGCTCCTGCTCCATTATTGAGTTTTGAAGAGAGAATTTTTCTGGTCCATCTTCTCATCTGGCTGGGTAAAACGGAATCCGGGGATGTGGAAGAGAGCATCTATTTCAGGCAGGACCCATCTTTCTGGAGCCTATGGGGTGAGATCTCCTCCGACCACACTTCCTGCTTGGGCAGTGAATGTCCATACTACAGAAGATGCTTTATTACTAAGGCCCGTCAGAAGGCGATGGAGGCAGAAATTATTGTAGTTAACCACTCCCTCCTTTTTACTGACCTGGTAGCTGAGAAGCATTTCCTTCCCTCCTATAGTCACATTGTCTTTGATGAAGCACATAATCTGGAAAGAGTCGCCACTACACATCTGGCAGTGGAGGTATCCTATTGGATCTTGGCAAGGCTACTCAACAGAATTTATAGAAAAGAAGAGAAGGTGGAAAGGGGTATTCTGGTTAAATTAGCAAAGAGAGAAAAGAGATTAGCTCAACGCCTCCAACCCATATTTAGAGGAATCCCTGAAGTGAAAAAGGCTTCTAAAGAATTTTTTGAAATTTTGAAGGAAAGTTCTGTGCTATTTTACTTCGATGAGGCAACCGATAAAGTGAGGTTAAGAGAAAATAGTTCAGCCCACCATTTTCTCAAAGACGCCGATATGTCCGGCAAAGGCGGCGGCCCGC
>CAZJWT010000203.1:0-1586 GCA_964550005.1 uncultured Clostridia bacterium
CCAATTACCATCTCCTTCTCCACGGCTTTACACATATCGTAGATGGTTAAGGCTGCCGAAGCCACAGCAAATAGAGCCTCCATTTCACATCCAGTAGCATCCTTTGTTTTCACCCTTGCAGTTATCTTGACACCAGCGTTTGACAGTTGGGTAGAGGCGCCAGGTCTTAAAAGTTGGAAATCCATATCGCAACCAGTAATTTTTATGGGATGTGTCAGAGGAATCAATTCACTCACTTTCTTCGCTCCCATAATTCCAGCAATTTTGGCCACGGTCATCACATCCCCTTTTACAATCCTATTCTTCTCAATCAAGTTCAAGGTCTCCTGTTTCATAAAGATTGTTCCTGTAGCAGTGGCGCTTCTTTTCGTCATTCTCTTTTCTGTAACATCGACCATCTTCGCTCTTCCTTCACGGTCAAAATGGGTAAATTCCTTCATTTCACCCTCCAATCTGATTCATATACTGATAGTGTCTCTTATTCAAATTATGGTTCTCAGGCTTCTGGGAGACCGCCTCATAAAAAAGTTCTCGAATATCCCCTCCCTCTCGCAAAACTTTTTTCAAATCGAGCCCCTTTCTCGAAAAGAGACAGGGAAGAAGCATACCGTTAGATGTCAACCTCAAGCGGTTACAATCCTTACAGAAAGGCTCCGAGCGAGATAGAATGAACCCAATAATGCTATCGCCACCTGCAGGCTTAAAATTCCTGGCAGGACCAGAACCAGGAACCTTAACGGAAATCAGCTTCTTCTCTTCTATAATCTCATCCATAACCCTCTTGAGCGGATAAAAGTAGTCCTTGCCAGATAAAGGCATAAACTCAATGAAGCGTACATTCAAAAGTTCCTTCTCCCCCCACTTAATGAAGTCAATAATTTCGTCGTCGTTTATTCCTCCCATCACCACCACATTAATCTTGATTGGAGAAAAATTTAACTTCCTCACCGCATCAATTCCCGAAAAGACCTCTCTTATATTGCCCCTGCCAGTGATACGATTAAATCTACTCTCCCTTAAAGTATCCAGACTAATATTGATTCGTGGAAGCCCGGCATTAAATAGATCCTCCGCATATCTATTTAAAAAGATTCCATTGGTAGTGAGCGAGAAATCTACCCCCAACTCTGCTACCTTTTCAATAAAACCGATAATTCCTTTCCGTACCAATGGCTCTCCACCAGTAATCCTGAACTTACCAATTCCCAGTTCACGGGCACATTTGATGATTTCAACTAATTCCTCATATTTCAAAATCTCTTCAGGGGGAAGCCTCCTGATTCCGGATGAAGGCATACAGTAGAAGCATCTCAGGTTACACCTGTCGGTAACCGAGATTCTTAAATAGTCTACCCTGCGACTATACCTATCAACTAATCCATTTCCCATACTAATTATACCCACCAAAATTAAATTTTGTCCGTGACTTCCATCACAAAATCTTTTCGGGTTCGATGAATCGAACCCCTACAGGGAAGGTAGGGGCTCAATTTATTGAGCCCGTCCATTAGCAGAGCTTCGCTCTGCAGCTACATCACCCTTTGTACCGGCAAAGCGTAAACTTTGCTTGTCTGTAGGGGACGGAC
>CAZJWT010000204.1:0-1572 GCA_964550005.1 uncultured Clostridia bacterium
AAGAGATGCTGAAAAAATGGTTGGTGAACTAAATATCACTTTATTACCTGAGCCTAGAAGGAAATCCGAAAAACTGCCTATAGACATAAAAGAAATAAAGCCAGACCAGAAGACCCCCAGTGACAAATTCACTCCGCTTAGTCCAGAACAGTTTATGCCGATTTTGAGGAAAGGACTGGCATATACTGAGCAGGGAGAAAGGGTTATTTCAGCTACGCCGGTAAGTAAAATTGAAGCTAAGCCTGCAGAATTTGCTCTGAATTTGGCTAAAGCAGAAAGAGGATTGCCGACGCGAAAAGAACTGGAGAGGATAATAAATATTATTCTCCGGTACTATAGCGCGCATGGAGAAAGGGCGCCGACTGAGTATAAAGTTGAGATTAGAAGAAACCTTGAAAGACCCGCCTTTATTGAAGGAAATACCATTATTTTAGACACCGACCTCTTTAAAATCTCACCGGAAGACCTCCTGCCATTCCTGACATTTGCCTTTGGCCATGAAGGAATGCATCCTGTAGTTGGAAGCGAGAAAGAAGTAGTCCAGACAGATAGAGAAAGATTTGCCAAATGGTCTCCACGCCACCAGGCTTCAGTCATCCGCGCCCTTAAGGTTTTAGGAGCTAAGGAGGACTACATTGTGGCTTTGCAAGAAGGAGCTGGGCAAGCCGCCGTGAAAAAAGAAACAGAGGTTGGCCTAAGTAAGAATTTCGCAGAGCAAAAAATTGCAAATTTAGAAGAGCTGAAGAAAAAAATCGAAAATAACGAGAAGTTTAGTGAAGAAATGAAAGCTGACAAAGAAGCAGCCGAGGCAGCTTCCCAGAAGAAAGAAGCACTCCTTGCCCCGGAGAAGATGGTTGAAAGAGATTCACTGGAAGAGCGTAGGCTTGAGATTGAAGATAGAGAAACAGGATTAATTACGCATGATTTTACTCTTGAAGAAGATAAGAATCGTTTACGGGTGCACCTTATTGACTTTGCAAGAGAATCAAATAGGCGTGCTGGTTGGGATGGCTCGAAAGGTATGCCGATTGAGGAAGCTGTCATTGAGGTGGTGGTTACAACAAAAGATGGACAGAGAAAAGCAGTTATTGTGCCAGTTAGAGGCATATATGGACACATTCCTTCTGAAAATGTGAAGGATGTTATCAAACAGTTATTCTATTACATAGATGAGACTTATGCCAAAGGCGTTTTAAGCGATGCAGAGACAATTGACTTTATAAGGAGTGTGCATACACACCATATTACCCCAGAAGAAGAGCCTCAGAGAACCGGTACTCCTTTGAACTGGGCAGATATTAAATCTGCATCTGAACTTCTCTATTATTCAGGTAGCCCACATAAACCCAAAGTTCTGGCTGTTCAGGAAGCTATGGTTCGCTGGGGATATGAGTATACTTGGAAGGATGTTAAACCAGGCTCCAAAGGTTATGGAAGAGAAAATTCTCCAATTATTTACAGTATAGAAAATGCTAAAAAGATGGGTGTCTCTGAAAATGAAATAGAAAAAAGAGTTAGAGAAGCTGTAGCTCTTCTTGATAAGTTAGAATATAGTCCAGAAGAGTTGAAAAA
>CAZJWT010000205.1:0-1567 GCA_964550005.1 uncultured Clostridia bacterium
CATCAAATCTTTTCCATTCCATTCCCCTCTCCCCTTGAAGGCGAGGGTTCGGGTGAGGAGGAATCCCCTCAAATTTTATCTTCCCAGATAGGCAGTAAGACAGTAAACTTACTCCCTTTCCCCACTTCACTTTCTACATCTATATCCCCATTATGGTCTTTTACTATCATGTAAGCCATTGACAATCCCACCCCTGTTCCCTGAGGACCCTTCGTGGTAAAGAAAATGTCAAACAATCTATTCAAATTCTCTTTCGGGATTCCACAACCATTATCTGATAGAGTTACCTCGACCCTATGGGGATCTTCTCTTCCAACTCTCGCTGAAATAGTAAGTTCTCCTTTCTTACCAACCATCGCCTCGCAGGCATTTATAATCATATTCAAAAAGACCTGTTCTAACTGGACACCAATCCCTTTTATCTTAGGTAACTCTTGTGGAATATCCTTTCTTACATCAACTCCTCCCTGTGAAATTTGATACTGGGCCAAACCCAGAGCATCCTCCATTACAGAATTCAAGTCCGTCGGCTCAAAATCCCTATCCGAAGGCTTAGCATAGCCCCTTATCCTCTGCACAAGGTCGGCAGCCTTATGAGCAGTCTCCATCATCTTCTCCTGCCTATCTCTTATCTTCTCCAGAACTTGCCTTTCCTTCTCAGTTAGATTCGCTTGAGCCATCCCATCCTTTATATCAAGGATACACAACTGACATCCTAAACTAATAACCCCTAAAGGATTATCTATCTGATGGGCAAAGCCAGTAGCCAGCTCCCCAATAGACGACAACTTTGCTGCCTGAAGTATTGTCGCTTGTGCCTCCTTAAGTTCCTGATAGAACTGAGCATTCTCAATCGCCAAAGCAGCCTGAGTTCCTAAAATCTTAAAAGTATTTAAATCATCGGGTGTATAAATCTCCTTAGATCGCTTTGTCCCCAAAACCAAAAGGGCTATCATCTCATCTCCAATAAAAGCAGGCAATAGTATAGCCGCTCCCATACTTCTCAATTGTGCCTCCACCTCTTTCAAATTTTCAGGCTCATTCACTTCGAATTCGCTTAAAACCTCCTCCTTCAAAAGAGGTCCTCTCTCCCTATTTCTGTATAACATCTGAATCAAAGGAGCATCCTTAGGTAGTGAATCACCAAAAAACTGTCTTCTTCTCTCCTTCCCATATCGGACTTCTCGAATATATTCATTGCCTTCCTTAGCCAATAGATAGATTCGAGCATGACTGATCCCAATTTCCCTCGTCACATTACGAATAATCAGAACCAGAAGACTCCTCAAATCCTTGGTTAAAGTCATCTCTTTAGCCAGGTTTATTAGGTTCTCTTGGTATGTCCTTTGCTTCTTTAAGAGAATTCTATTTGCTCTTTCTTGGAAGTAATGATTTATGGTAGGCGCAATGAAAGCAAGTAGCTCGCACCCACCCACGCCGACTGGTACAAGCCACCAATATACACCAAAATGCCGATATAAAAAACCACGATGAAGAATGAGAAGTAAAGGTGGAATCCCCAAAAAAATAGAATAGACAGTTGTAAATATCGCCGTCTTGACGATTG
>CAZJWT010000206.1:0-1558 GCA_964550005.1 uncultured Clostridia bacterium
AGAGAAGTTAGGCTTCCGTTAGAGTTGGCCTTTAGTAAATGATATGGCTGACTTAATTTTTAAGTCAGTTTGTTTATCAACGATTTACCATTTTTTTTCGAGATAACACTAACTCCCTTTTCTCGGGGAAACGGTTGAAGAAATGCTAAGAACAGGTGATCTATCAACCATGACACAATATGGAGGATGGAGAAGAGCTGCTTAGAGTTTATTTCAGATAGGACCAAATGATTCCTGACGCTTCTGAAACAGAAGAGAAACCAGCATGTTGAAGCCTTGGAGTGAGCATTGGCTAAAATCGTGGCCCAGTTCTCTTGCTTACCAGAGGTTGAAAGAATTGTTCTATTCGGCTCTTACGCAGCGGGTAGACGGGATTTGTTCACTGATCTCGATCTCCTGGTCGTCATGTCCTCGGAATTGGATTTCGTCCACCGCACGGCTGAGGTCTACAGCCAGTTAACAGTGGATGTCGATTTGGATCTACTGGTATATACCCCTAAGGAGTTCGAAGAGCAGATGGATAAGGGGTTGATTAAGAGAGCCATTGAAACAGGACGGGTGCTGTATGAGAAGAAGTCCCCTTGAAGAAGGAGAGCGCTGGCTCGCCTCGGTCTTTTATCTGAGAGGCCCTGGAAGCAGTATCATTGTGTCTTTGAGTATCCTGTCGCTATGTCTTGCCCTTTGGGCTTTCGTCAGGCGTAAAGAACGTGGCTCCGCGCTCATATACGATTGAAAGGAGATTCACCTGTGGTGACTGGGAATGTTCTGCAAAGTCCTTTATTCTTGTACTCTTTGACTGAATTTTTCAGTCACTTTTTGAGTTGAATTGATAAGGAACCCGCCTTTCGGTTATATTTAAGTATGAATTTTATCATACCGGAGGACGTATATGCGACAGTCAGTTAAGTTTGCAGTTAGTATTCCCGAGAAAGAATTTAAAGACTTGGAAGCCTTCAGAAAAAAAAGAGGGGTCACCAGAAGCAAGCTCGTCCTCGAGGCCTTTGAGCTTTGGAAAGAAGTTAAGAGAGAAGAGAGACTCACAAAGATTTACGAAGACGGTTATAAAAGAGTTCCAGAAAGCCTTGAGGATGTAGAGGCCTGGGAAAGGGCTTCAGTGAGTGTTTTCTCTCAAGAGGAATGGTAATGCGAAAGGGTGAAGTTTGGTGGGCAAAATTACCTCCTCCCCTTGGCCGTCGTCCCGTCGTCCTTCTTTCCCGCGACGAAGCTTATACTGTAAGAAGCGCAATATCTGTGGCAGAGGTGACCACACAAATCAGGGGCATTCCAGTAGAGGTAGCTCTTGGCCCTGAAGATGGCCTGCCGAAGAGATGTGTCGCGAATTTAGATACCATTGTAACGATACGGAAGGAGTTGTTGATCGAGAGAATCACCATGCTCCGGAATGAGAAGGTGGAACAAATTGACGCCGCTATTAAATTCGCCCTATCCATTCCATGAAATATACCCCCTATCGAGTTTGGGGAACAAAAAGAAAAAGGGCTGATCAAGAGGGCCGTTGAAACAGGACAGATGCTATATGAACCGGAGCCTTGGTGTC